>JAYUVJ010000188.1:0-7993 GCA_043754155.1 Acidimicrobiia bacterium | reverse complement strand
ATCCTTCCACGCATCAAACGAATCTTCTCCTGCCGAATCCCAACACCCATCAAAGACCTCCCCAACCATCACGTGTTGCGACGGCCCCTTGAATCCACCCAATACACCTCAATTGCTTACACCGAACGACTCGCAGAAATCGGTGCTTCACCCTCAATCGGAACCGTTGGTGACAGCTTCGACAATGCAATGGCCGAATCATTCAACGGGCTGTACAAGACTGAACTCACGAAACGACGTGGGCCTTGGCGTAACGCTGAACACCTCGAAACCCAGACCATGCCCTACATCAACTGGTTCAACAACAAACGCCTACACAGCGAAATCGGTGACATCCCACCCACCGAATACGAAGCAACCTACTATGCACACCTAAGATCAACAACACAACACCCAACCCCACCCACGATGTGATGCAAAAGACCGGTCGATTAGTCGTGCGGTGGCGTTGCTTCATGCTTGTTCCGTTGATTGCGCTCTCGGCTTGTGGGTCTGATGTGGGGAGCAGCGACGGGGGGCTTGTTCAGTGGTGCAAGGTTCAGGCGTCGCTTGTTGAGCTTCCGTCGTTTCAGTTCGCTGGTTCAACCAAGGCCGAGCAGTTGACGCTGATCGATCGATACGTCGCTGTATACACAGATTTGTCGAAAGGCCCGAAAGTTGCCCCGGCGGGGGTGCAGGCGGACTATTCGAAGATGCGTGACGTGATGATCCGCGTTCGTGGTCGGGTCGACGGCGGCGAGCTCCTGTCGTCGTTTCTTGAGGGTGATGCCGACATGGCGGAGTTGGTTCGGGTGGGGCAATCCCTTGATCAGAGGCCGGTGGCTGGTTGCGCGCCAGCGGCGACCGGCGGGTCGGACTCTCTTCCGGGTCAGATCGGCTTCACTCCGGTGGACACCTCGGTAAAGTAAGTGTACGTAGCTTGCGTTGGGGGACGCGGAGTAGCGTGCCTTCGATGAGTTGGCGGATGGCTTGTTGTAAGTGCAGCCCAAAATGCGTTGTGTAAGTGTGGACATTTTTGAAGCTCATCATTCGTTGATAGCGCTCGCTCCGGATTTCAAAGATCCTTTGCATATCTTGCTGCAAGCGATACCTCGCTCGGCGAGTAGTTCTTCGAGGTCGCGGTACGACAGGTTGTAGCGGAGATACCAGCGGACCGTGAGCATGATCACCTCTGGTGGGAACCGGAAACCCGAGAACGCCGACAAACCATCGATCCGGACCCGACAACCACGATTGCGCTTCATCACAAGAGCCTTACCGACAACCGATGGCCGGACTCAATGCAACAGTGCCCTCTTGGGTGCTCGTTCCTGGACCTTGACGGCAAACCCACGGACGGCAGCTCAGTAACCAAAACTTTCGCCTCCAAAATGCCCGTCACAGAATTCACTTCAAACGATGGATCTAACACTACGGACATCCGTTCCAATTGAGTTGATTACAGTGCAGCGCCGTTAACCTTCGGTGTGAGAAAAATGCGGTCACCCCGCGCTCAAACGTTGTGGCGACAAAGGCAGCGGGCTTACACAACCGATATTGCAATCGTCGCAGGAACACTTTTCTTCCATTTTTGGAAACTTGGCCAACGACCGCTAGCGCACGACGAATCCATTGATGCGTGGTTTTCCTTACAAGCAGGCCATGGGGCCATAATCCGCTATGACCCCGTATATCACGGGCCGCTCCGATTCTTTCTCCAGGGCGGCATACTTCGCGTTTTTGGATCCTCAGCAGGGCAAACGCGGTACCTCAGCGCCCTTTGCGGTTCGTTGATGGTGGTCGCCGTGTTGGGCAGCAGGAAAATGCTCGGAAAAACCGGTTCAAGAGTGGGCGCCGTTTTGCTCACGGTTAGCCCGACCGTACTTACCGTAACCCGCACGGGTCGTGAGGACTCCTTAGTCGCCCTGCTATCGCTTGGGATGCTGCTTGCCGTGGGCCGCCTGCTCACCGAACCCAAACCACGTCATCTCGTTACTTTTCTTGCGCTTCTCGCCTTGAGTTTCGCCACAAAAGAGACCACGTTCATATTTTGTGCCGCAGGAGGAGCATTTCTCGTCTTCGCGGCGAGCTGGCACGCCCTATCAGCCGTTCGGAATCGGCGAGAGCACACAACACGAGATCAGACCAGTCGACCCATTGCAAGAATTTTAAATATCGGAAGCGAAGTTTGGTTGTCCGCGGGTACGGTCTTCATTTTATTGTTCGTCGCGGTATTTACCTCGTTTTTTCGATGGAACCAAGGAATCAAGGCAGGTATCTTCGATGGAATTAAATATTGGATCAGCCAACACAAGGTCGGCCGCGGGGGCCAACCGTGGTTTTTTTATCTATCCATCTATACATCATATGAGTGGCTACTTCTTGGTCTGGGTGTCAGCGGGTTAGTACTGGCAATCAAAAAGCGAGCCATCCTCGGCAATTGGTTCGCAGTAATGGGATTAGTCCAACTCGCAATCTACAGCTGGGCTGGAGAAAAGTTTGCTTGGCTTGCCATCCACCCCTTGATCCCAATGGCACTCCTCGCAGCGCTGTTTGTGCAAATGGCAAGCGAGGAGCACAAGACTTCGAATCGGCTCCTTGAGGTCGGATTTTGCCTTGCAGCGATGGGTACTCTTTTTCTGGCGATCGGACCAGCTATCGACCGGGGTGCCGATCCACGAGAGCTGTTGGTAACAGTCCAAACCAGTGAGTCGGTCAAGCAGGAAGCAAATTGGCTCGTGGCTGCTTCCAAAATCAACGGGAAACTGTCGGTAGTAGTCGATGAGTCTGATGCCGGAAGCTGGCCGTGGGTCTGGTATCTGCGCAATATTCGAAACGTCAGATATGAAAAGCTTGATCCAAGAAGACTTCCAGAAGCCGACGTAGTCATCTTGAGTGCCTCAGCAATCGAACCAATTGTTCCGGTCGGCTTCGAAATCCGCCGTTTCCCTTTACGGGTCTGGTGGATTCCTGATTACCGCACTATGACCTTGGGCGACGCTGCGCGTTGGTTCCTTACCCGCACAACTTGGAATTCGACCGGGTCCTCGGATCAGTACCTCATCACGAGGGCCGGGATGTTCGTCCGGCCAAAACTAACCCCAAGATCACACTGAACAATCAGCTGAGACAGCCAAAAGGGCTACCGTGGGTTCTTCGGAGCTCTGAGGGCTCAGCGGGATCGAATTCACGCAGTCGAGTTTCAAAATGGCCCCGAAGCCTTCGGGCTTGGCGAAAGCGCGTTCCTCCGACCCCAAAATAACGTAACGAATGGAGTACCGCCGCAGAACGGTTCGAACTTCGCTTGCCACTGGACTGGTGAACAATGTTAAAAGGTCGCTCTGGCGTTGCTCGATACTTGCGCCATACCCCCGCCTTTGTTGACTCTCGTGGTAGGGCCAGCCCAGGACCGTCGGGAGACCGGTGAGCCACGAGATTCGGCTTCGCCAACCGTATCCGATTCCAGGGGCTTCGGCGATGGTGACAAGGCCATGAACATTTTCTTGGAGCCACTTGAGCGCTTGGCGATCTTGGCTTGGCCGAATTGCTGTTCCGTTTTCGTTGATCTCCAGTCCAGTGGAAAGGAAACTCAATCCGTCGAGTGTCTTCGGTCCAGTTGAGACCCGGTCGCTGAGCCGCGCACCGAGTGAAATCCCGAAGAACGAAGCGCTAAACAGGAAGCTCACGAAAAGAAGGACCGTGGCAAGGGAGGAAACGTGCTTTCGATTTTGGCTCGAAATCCCCATATTCTCCGCAAGAACGTCAAAATTTGGGGACTCTGGTTTGCCTAAAGGTGGCAGCCGCAAGCTCTGAATTTCCCGAAGTGATGTAACCAGTAACCCTGCGGAACCAAGGGCCAAAAGTATCCACATCTGGTACCAGAACTTGAAGACGGTGTTTTGCCTTCCGTTGTCGTTCATAACCGTGAGAAGTTCCACGCATGCGCCCAGTCCCCAGCCGCACATGAGCAGCAGAGCCGCTGCCGGATGGCTATCGGAAGATTGACCCCGGCGCAAAGCGATTCTCAAAGAAACCAATGCGAGAACAACGTCAGCTACGAACACTTGGTGATTAACTCCAAGTACGAGTGCTCCTAATCCGAGCAGAACAAGCCCAGCACCACGGGTCAACCGCTCGTAATTCATCGGGGTTTGAGAAGCAGTCCAAAACGCGGAAAGTCCTACGAACAGCGTTACTGCAGCAAACCAACCGAATTGGGTCAGCCAACTGCCGAGCGGAGTAACTTCACGATTGCGTAAAACTCCAGCGTCGAATACCTCTCCTCGCCAGGTATAGGGCCCCCAACAAACAAACAGGGCAAAACAAATCCCTGCGAAACTGCCAACTGCAGACCGCCACCAATGTGCACCCCCGTGGAAATTCTTGAGACGGCTTAGTCGTCGGTCAAAGGCCAATTGCTTCCAGCAAACCCATGCGATCGAACTCACAACGACCAAACACGAGATTGGGAAGTCCCAAGTGTTGGTCGCTCTGACAAGCCCAAGTAGTAGACCTAAGCAGCATCCCCAACCGAAGGATCGAACTAGGCCGGGCCTTGTAATTTCGGCGTCTGCGCCCGCCTCAAAGCTTGACAAGCGTTCGATTGACAAATTGACAAAAGCCAAACAGAACGTCATAAGTCCACAAACAATCGCTATATCCATAAGGTGCGGATGAAGATCACCGAACAGCAATGACCAACCCGGAAATTCCGTAATAGCGGTCGAGTTTGGAATCACTCGGCTGAAAGACCACCAATCTCGCTGTAGAGATCTCGCACCGAGCGAACGCACGACTTCCTTGATCGCAGCCGCGTTGCTGCCGCCCAATAGCAAAAACACACCCAATAACCCGCCAAAACTTTGTGCCCGGGCTGATCTGGGCAAATCAAGAGGTTTAGCCAATCGATCGGTTTGACGAAGTGGAGTGGACAAGGCCGCTGACACTGAAAAGGCTGCCCCCGTGGTCAACGAAGCAAACACCGCTAAAGCCAGGTTGAACGCAACCGCTGGCGAGGTACGAAAGACCCTCGCGAGGGTTGAGACCAAAAACCATCCGCCGTAGTAATAGTTTTGAACGCCACCGGAAAACCACGGGTCGTAAGGTGGCAGCGTCTTAGTGCGAAGTACGGCGGTAAAGAAAGCCATTTCGAACGGTTTCTCACCACCCCGAAATGGATGCCAAAGGTCGGGGTTCGCTGATCTAACAGCCAACATCAAGCAAAACCCTGCAAGCGTTATCAATTCGACCACGCATAAGGTCCTGCGCCGCTCGGTCCAAACTGACCGCAATATCCGTCGATTTCGACGAGCCCCGCATGCCCCGGCCAGCAGCACTACTGCAATCCAGGCGACTACCAAGGAACGCGAAAGGCTCAGCCACCCCCAAGCCACCACTATCCAAAGCGGCACCCCGACAATCACTAAGCCACCAAGCTTTGCTACGCCGAAACCAGCATCCGGCAGGAATCGCAACACGGCTACCAACATCGAAAATGCAGCTAACCCAAGAAGTTCCAGCAGCGCTAGCCAGAAAACTGCTTGCCATACACCTTTCCCGTCGTTGGAAAAAGCCTCTCGAAATGAGCTACCCGTAGAGTTTGCAACCTGTTCGGATGGCCGCATCTGGAGCCCATTCGCATGGGCGTTTTGTGGCGTTATCGCAAGGGCAAGCGCGCTTCGTTCGATACCAAGCACCCGTTGTATCTCCGACACTTCCAAACGATGATCCAATTTCCAGATCCGCACCTCTGGATGGTCATAAACCGAGAACGCTTCCTCGGCCTGAGAATCGTTAAAAACAAGCGGCCCGATGCGTGGGGAGGACCTGAAGGTCGCAACTCGTTTAAAGCCAAGGTTTTTGGCATCGAGAGCATCAAAAAACCGTATGGTCGAGGGAAACCGTGCTGGAATCCGCCGGACTGTCTTCCATACACGGGGCGAGGATTCGACTATGTAATCGGTCTTCGATATTTGTTGAGCGAGCCTCTCCACCTTCGGAGCGCTATCAGGGCCGAACAAATCGAATCGTTCGGATCTCCATTCCGTGGGATCAATACCATCGACGCTTAGGGGCAAGGCATCGTCCCATCCCTCATTCGAAAGCACACTTCCCTTCGCAACGTTTTTAGCGATCCAACGGCTTGCGAGAACCCGCGTATTTGGATGGCCATAAACTCCCTGGACAAACGCGAAGGACCACAGAATGGAAGCACCCATACAAAACACAGCAAGGCGGGCTATTGCCTGATTGGAAGATGGCATCGGTGCCCCCTCAGACCCAAGTCTGAACGGGCTTTTCCCAGGTACAACCACATCGACTCGACGGCGTAGTCGCCCCGAAAGTTCCTGGAGAGGATCGATGCCCACCGTCGGTTTTCGAAAGAATGCCCAAACACTGAACCCGCCAAGAACATGGAGAGCGGGAAGCATCGGAACGAAGTACCGACTCGTCGGAGAAAACTGAACCGCAGCCGCCAAAAATGGAATCAGAACAGCGCCAGCGATGATCGGAACCCCCATTGGGATCCTGCTTCGGCCCCATCGACGCCACAACGAGATCGCTCCAAGAATGGCACCAACGGACGTCCCTGGCCCAACGGCATAAAAGGCCAAGTTTTTCAACGGGTCTAGAATCGGAATCCTGGCTGCCCATTGAACCGCCGGAGGAAGATCGGCACTTCCCATGCTGCGAAGCAACCGATAGTTCTCAATGGCTTGTGGATTTGGGCGCATTCCTAGACCCACAAAGGCCGATGGATACGCAATCCTGAAGGAAAGCGCAACGCCTCCAACGAACATCACCAAGCGAGCAACTTCGCGATAACGAAGCCGCCACCATCTTCTGGATTCTCCAGAATTTGCCAAAGAATTCGTCAAGGAATTGTCCGCCACAAGCAGTTGCCAAACGAGCAAAGCACCTGGCACCAAGAGGAGACCAACCGTTGAAAGTTTCGACGCCAGAGCCAGCCCGGAACAAACTCCAGCGAGCAAAGCAAAACGCTTACGAGTGTCACCAGCAAGCCGGAGAGATGCCCATAAGGTAAGCGCACATGTTAGTTGGGCGAGGGGTTCCGCACCGAAAAAATGCGCATATTGGATCGACAGAACCGAACTTGCCTGAAAGATCGCCGCGACAAACCCGACACGCTTTCCTCCGATCCGCCGACCAATGACCGCTACCACCAAAATCGTAAGTGAATCGAGCAATGCCCCAAGCAGACGCCCGATTAGATCCGAATTGTAGGCGTCATCGAATCGGGGAGATCCATTCGAATCAAGAAGGGGTACCCCAATTGAGTTGAGCACGCGAACGACAAACAAGCCAGGCTCCGCTCCGCTCTTCACCCCGTCAGCCATCAATCCCGCAACCATTCGAGTCAACGGCAACATCGAAGGTCCGTACACAAAGAAATCTGTCCCACGGTACGGATTCGCACCCGATTTCTGACCATCCACCCAATCGATCAAGGGGGCAAAGGGTCCTTCAGATCGAATCGGCGACGGAGCCCGGTCTATTGCTGCGGCAGTTAGTGCCCAATGGCGCTCATCAGGGTTTTGATGTTGCCGATTGTCGAAGTCGAGATTCCACAGTCGGGCAGTGCAACCTGCGATCGTGACCGCGAGAATGACTAGCCACCACAAACGCCTACGAACCAGCTCGGAGTCCCGTTCTGTAGTCACACGCAGACGATCGTTCATCGATCTGATTCGGTAACACCGCAGTTGTATGGCGCAACTGCCAGAAGCCTCATGCGAATTAGTTCGCGGGAACATCGCACCGATATTCGGGCAAGACGTAGCGGGTGCAATTTTGATTTTCCGAACGGTCGCGCCGAGTGACTAACGCCTACCTCGACAATTCTTGCCCCCGACCTGACAGCGCCGACAGCGAGCAGGATCGACGGAGCAAAAACGTCCGACGGAACCGATCGGGCCAGGTGAGCAAACAGCGAGCGTCGAAGGAGTTTGAAAGGAACATTGGCATCGCGCAAAGCTTCACCGGCCAGAACCGA
>JAYUVJ010000187.1:0-14375 GCA_043754155.1 Acidimicrobiia bacterium | reverse complement strand
AAAGCCATTGGTACCTTCCAAGCGTTACAACATCGCATTGCTAGTGCGCACGCTTTGGTAACCGGTGCCCGACATCTGGCTGACACGGCTCGCGAAACCAATGATCCATGGACGGCACTTGTCGCTAAAGCCATGGCTGGTCAAGCGGCAGAGACGGCATGCGTTCAGGCGCAGCAGTGTTACGGCGCCATCGGATTCACCTGGGAGCATGAGTTCCACCGTTACCTTAAGCGCGCATATGCTCTCGACTGGATCGCCGGAGATTGGCGGTCTCTCGAATCGCAAATCGGTGCAACGCTCCAAGCTACTGGCATCGTGCCCCACATCGGCTCGCTCTAGCTTCGCGTTTTTGTTGGTTGATCCGTCGTGACTGCCCCTTCGACGTCAGCCACTTCGATGCCTACCTGTTCAAGCCTGTATGCCCAACGGGCCGATTTAGATTCTGTCGCCGTCGTCGGTGAGGGGTTCACCTGGGTGTTTCGTCAACTCACCGCCCACGGGGCCAACGCTGCGGCTTGGCTTGATTCGATAAGCGCGGCGAAGGTGTCACCGACTTAACGATTGGAAACGGCTGTAGCGATTGCCCCAATCGAGTGGTGCACGCATTGAAGAACTCCTCCACCACGCCGACAACCACGTTAAAATCCTCGTCGACCCCTCGTAGGCTCCCAACAAAACGAACCCAGCCTCGGAATTACGCCCTTGGTTTGGCACCTGCCCAATCGGGATCTGCCACAAGCCTGCGATCTCGCAGCCCGGGTGTCTATTGTTTTCGAGCGGATCGGCCAATGTTCTGAGCGCCCAAAAATTCGCAGTTTTTTTTGCCCTTGAGACTAAAAGTTTCTGGTATCACGGTTTGTGAAACGTACAATATATGATAATGCTCTGCGCGCTTAGGAACTGATTCAGAGGCTCGCAGCGACCTTGGGTTCTTAGACCTGCAGGCGCTCGATGGGTTGGTTGGTAATCGTAGCGATGAGGTCGAAGTCCTTGTCGAAATGCAGGACCGTGAGCCCGGAAAGTTCTGCAGTAGCAGCGATGAATAGATCCGGGATGGAAGGTGCGCGGTGTTGACCACGGTCTGCGAGCAGCATCTGGATTTCGACTGCACGAGCTTCGATCGCAGGTGTCATGTGCTCGACCGGCATCGACGACACGGGCGGTTCTCCGAGAGTGCTGCGGTGATCGGCGCCACTGCGGGTTGAGAAACCCACCTCGAGCAGCGTGACGGTCGAGATTCTGACCAGGCCGCGTTGTATGCGGGACAACCACTCATCGTTGGCCTCGTTGATGCGGTTGAGGCCCGACTTGTCGATCAACCAGGTTTTCACCGCCATGCGGCGGCCATCACGTCGGGATTATTCAAGTCGGCAGTGCGCTCCGCGAAACGGTCGAGCTGTCCGCGCGTTAGCGCCGGTCCCTGCTGGTCGGCAAGGAGGCGACGGAGGTATTCGGCGCGCGTCTGGCCAACGCGCTGCGCATTCGCGTCAAGGGATGCGACAACTTCCTCGGGTACGCCCCGAATGAGGATATCAGTCATGCTCAATAAGATATCACGCATCTATCGATTTCTTTGGTGGAGCACTCCTGCCGTTTCGAGGTTGGCGATTTCATCGGCGGTGTATCCGAGGTCAAGGAGCACTTCGCTGTTGTGCTCCCCGAGACAGGGAGTTTGTAGGTCGAGTTCTTCGGTCTGTTCGGAGAAACGCATTGGGTTCCCGGGGATAACTATCTCGCCCATGAATGGGTCATGGATAGTCCGAACCATTTTGCGTTCAATGAAATACGGATGATCAATGGCATCGGCCGCATCCAGCACCGGGGCGCAGGGAACACGTTCGCTTTCCAGACACGTAAGTAACGCGGCGTCGGTGGGGAAGGTTGCCATCCATGCCTCGATGATCGCATTGAGTTCGTCACGTTGCTTGTGGCGGGCTCGAAGATCGGCGAACCGTTCATCGTGTTCAAGCTCTGGTCGTTGCATTGCTCGACAGAATCCTGGCCATTGGGCAGCCATAACTTGGAGAGTGATCCATCCCTCTGGGCCCTTGTAGATGCCAGCGGGAGAATTGAGTGCTGCGAATCTGCCGCCGCGCTTGGCACGCCACTTTCCTTTGGTGACCGACGCGCCTTGAACGGCCAATTCGTGTCCATGGAACAACGTATCGACCATGGCAATATCGATGTGCCCGCCCCGCCCGGTTCGTTCCCGGTGAAAGAGCGACATACCAATCCCGGCGAAGGCGTGAACACCAGCTACTACGTCTGCATAGGAACTGCCGACGGGCATCGGTGCCCCATCGGGCTCACCAGTTGCGTTGACCATGCCACTAAACGATTGAGCGATCAGATCGAAACAAGTTTTGTGCGAGTAACTCCCCTTGCGCCCAAAACCCGAAATCGAGGCGTAAATGAGCCGGGGATGCTTCTCCGCCAACGACTCGTAATCGAGACCCCGTCGCTCCAAAACATTCGGCCCGTAGTTCTCCACGAGAATGTCGGCTTCAGCAATGAGCTTGTCGAGAATGGCTCGGCCTTCGGTGGTGTCGAAATCGAGACAGACGCTCTTCTTGCCGCGATTTTGCTGAACGAAATAGCCCGAACGCCCGTCGGTTAAGAAAAGCGTTGATCGAATCGGATCGCCGTGCGGGGCTTGCTCGATCTTGACAATGTCGGCACCCATTTCGGCCATCAGGCGAGTCACGGTAGGGCCCGACAAATACTGCGTCATGTCGACAACGCGGAGTCCGGCAAGCATAGGTTCTGTCATGTTCGGACGGTACCGCATTCACCGCCTGCGGACCTAGCCAACGAGACTTCTTTTTCAACTTCGCGGCATGGATTCGGAGAAGATTCTTTTCAGTGATGCGCCTACTGTTGGACCATGCTCACCGTGTTGCTTCATGGGTTGCCGTTCGACGGACGAATGTGGAGCGAGGCCGACCGGCAAGTCAACGAGAACACTTTGGTCCCGGATCTGTTTTGCCTTGGTGACTCGATTGTTGATTGGGCAGAAGCGGTATTAGCCATGGCAGGCTCTGAGGAGATCTTGGTGGTCGGTAGCTCCGTTGGCGGTTCGTGTGCTTTGGAAATAGCGCAGCTTGCGCCCACGCAGGTGTCTGGCATCGTGCTGATCGGATCCAAAGCCAGTGTTCGCCCCGACCCGATTGCGCGAGATCAAGCCATTCGTACTTTGGAGACCGACGGTATGTACGCAGCATGGAGAGCCTATTGGGAGCCACTGTTTGGCCCGTCGACACCACCTTCAGTTTTGTCGTCCGCTCGGGACCTCGCTTTGTCGCAAGATGTGCGCCATGTGGCCAACGGAGTGCGGGCCTTTCATGATCGCCCAGACCTTTCGGAGTTCGCCGCTTCATGGCGAAAGCCGTTGGTTGTCGTCAGCGGAGCTCATGATCGCACTCCGCGACCGTCAACGATTCGAGCGCTCGGACAAGGACCCAACCGCCGCTTCCATGTAGTCAACGATTCCGGACATTACGTGAATCTCGAACAACCCCAACAACTTCAGTCGATACTTGTGTTCGTGACGAATTTCAAAACGCCGGTAAAAATATCGCAAAATTGAACGGATGAAACACTCAGCCCAACCAACGGTGATTCAGCGACAGTCGACTGCGACGGCGAGGGCTGCGCAGATCTGTTGCATCCGAATGTCGCTAAGGCGTCCGATCCTGTCGATAAGTACACCCACTGAAACGCTTTCGACCGAATCGAGGTTAACTGCCGTTCTTCGAAGGACAGGATCGTCGCCTGGCTCGAGAAGAACTTCGCTCGCTAGGCCTCGAATCGTCGTGGTACAGGGAGCGATTAGTGCCCTTCGAAGGCGGGGGATTGCCGCGTCTCTCGAAAGAATTACAACGGGTCGGCGTCCGATTTTTGGTGGTTCACACCACCACAGTTCACCTCGTAGCGGGAGTGCCATCAAGTCGCCGCAGCAGCTGGGCCGAACGAGGCGAGGTCGCCCCACTCGTCGGGTTCGGTCAACGGATGAGCGTCGTAGACGTCGTAAGAAGCATCGATGGTGAACGCTCGGCTCCTGTCGAGTAGCGCAGTCAATGCTTCATCGAAAAGCTTGGCATCGTTGTGCTGTGGATTGGCCAATCGCGCTTCGGTGAGAAGCGTTTCGTCGACTGTAGTGCTTATCCGGGAACGTGGCATGCCATAAGTGTGGCACGTTTATGCTGCGAAATCAATGGGCGGCAGGGCGGCGTTGAAGTTCGGCTAAAAGCGGTTGGCTGTAGGCGACTCGACCGGTGAGTTTTGATCGGTCACCACAGCAGAGGGCTAGAGCGGCTTCGGCCATCCAGGAAATGTCTTCGAGGGCGAAATCGGCAACAAGATCGTGACCACTGGCCCCGGGGGTGGCGACGTTGTCCCACGGAGAGAGGGAGTTGACGGCAATTCCGTCCTCGAAAAGTTCAGCGGCCAAGCCGGTGCTGAAACGATCGAGAGCGGCTTTGACCATGGCGTAGACGGAGAAGCCACGCTTGTGGATAGCGTCGAACGGAGGGCCTTGGGGGTGGATTCCGGCTCGCGACGAGATGTTGAGAATCCATCCGGCACCTTTTTCGCGCATGCCCGGTACAACCAACTGCGACAGTTCAAACGGTGCGCGGACTTGTACTTCGAACATGAGGTCGTAGCGTTTTTGCGTGAACTCGGTAAAGGGCAGGTAGAACGTAACGGCAGCGTTGTTGACCAAGATGTCGACGGGGCCCAGCTTTTCGACGGTTTCGGAGATGATGCGCTGGCGATCTTCAGATTTGGAAATGTCGGCCTGGATGGGGACAACGGTTCCACCAGCTTCAGTGATGCGAGCGACGGTCCCTGAGAGCGAACCTACGTACTTGGGATCGGGCTCAAGCGTTCGTGCGCATGCGGCTACCTTCGCACCGGCAGCGGCCAGTCGTTCGGCAATAGCGGCACCTATTCCACGGCTTGCGCCGGTAACCAGCGCTACTTTGCCTTCGCACTCCAGATTGTTCGCTTTCGACATTGTGGTTCTCCATGATTTGGTAGGGCTCGAATACTTCGTGTTGAACAGATCGACGTGGCCCAATGACGAACCCCGGAGCAAAAGTGTGATTTGACAGTAGTGTCAAGAAATAGGATCGTTCAATATGAGCGAAAAACTATGTGAAGGTCGCGTGTGCATTGTTACCGGTGCCGGGCGTGGAATTGGCCGTGAATATGCCCTCTTGTTGGCCAAGGAAGGCGCCCACGTTGTCGTGAACGATTTCGGTGGAGCCCGTGACGGTTCGGGAGCCGATGTTGGCCCTGCCCAAGCAGTAGTCGATGAAATCACCGCAGCCGGTGGCGTAGCCGTCGCCCATGTTGGTGACGTGAGCTCGCTTGCCGATGCCACCGCAATGATCGAATTGGCCATCAGCACCTTTGGTCGCCTGGATGTACTCGTGAACAACGCAGGCATTCTGCGTGACCGCATGTTGTTCACCATGGCCGAAGATGAATGGGATTCGGTCATCAAGGTCCACCTCAAGGGAACCTGGGCACCAACACGTGTGGCTGCCGAGTACTGGCGCAATAACGTGAAGGCCGGCAAGACCAACGACGCACGCATCATCAACACCACATCGGTTTCGGGCCTCTACGGCAACCCGGGCCAAACCAATTACGGCGCAGCCAAGGGTGGCATTGCTACGTTCACGTTGATTGCTGCCGAAGAGATGTCAAAGTACGGCGTTACTGCCAATGCCATCGCCCCGGGCGCGCTTACTCGGCTGACTGAGGATCTGTCCTTGCCACCGGAAATGCTTGCCCGCTTCGGTCCTGAGTGGGTTGCCCCGATCATTGCTTGGCTTGCCTCGGAGAAATCAGCCGACGTAACCGGACAAGTGATTGAGTCTTCCGGCCAGATCCTTGGCATTGCCGAAGGCTGGCGCCGTGGCCCGAATATCGATAACCCTCCGCTTGATCCTCACGAGATTGACCCAATCATTCGCGAACTGCTTTCCCGTGCGACGCCACGCACGAAAATGTCCGATTTGAGCTGACCGTTCGTCATTGGTGATCCGGGTGTTGAAGCACCGGGATCATTGCTATGTAGACATAGTAAATGGCGTTGCAGTATCCAGTGGTTGTAGCAAGTTGTAGCAATTAGTAAGCACAGGAAGAGATGAGAGAGTCATGACTGAAACCGCGCCATCTCCAAAAGTTGACCGCCTGCTCGCCATTGTGGACCCTGCCCACACGGTTGTGGTCACTATGGAACTGCAGAAGGGTATCGTGGGCGACGAGGCGATTCTTCCGGCCCTTCCGATTGCGGTTCGAGAAGCTGGGCTTCTAGACGTGACCAGCCGCGTGTGTGCGGCCGGGCGAGCGAAGGGTGTTCCCATTCTGCATGCCACCATGCGGGAACGCCCTGATGGTTTGGGTCAGGCCATCAATTGCAAAATCTTTGCGATCGGAGCGAGGCGTCGAACCGAAACAGGCCACGGTCCAACGGACGCTGATCAACCGGGCGTGGCGCTTGTCGACGAACTGAACGTGCAGCCGACTGATTTTGAGGTACCTCGTTCGACAGGAATGACGCCCTTTACGTCGACGGAGCTGAACCAGATCATCCGGAATCTCGGTGGCAAAACCATTGTGCTGATGGGCGTGTCGCTGAACCTGGGCATTATTGGTTCGGCGCTCAGTGCTATTGATCTCGGTTACCAAGTTGTGGTGGTGCGCGATGCTGTCGTTGGCTTGCCCCGCGAATATGCCGAGGCGGTTTTGCAAAACTCCATTGCCATGATCGCCACCATTGTGACGTCGGAAGAATTACTTGCTGCGTGGTCTGTTTCGTCGGCTGTTTCGTCGGCTGTTTCGTCGGCGAAGTGATCTGCTGAAAGAATCGTTGCATGCTTAGTCTTTGGTACGCCGACGGTCGCGACACGCCTCGAACCCCACCTACAGAGGTCCTCCGGCTTGCTGGATTCACGGGTCAAGAGGGCTGTGCAGTCACCGTCGGGTTCACGGTAGAGCGATTGGAATGGATCAACGACCCGAGCTTTCGTGCCACCACGATGTTGGCGGGATACGGGCTCAACAAAGCGGTAGGGGATGGTCGGATCCTTACGCCGCCGGTTCGGCTTTCTGCAGTTGCCTCCCGCATTCGATCGAACCCGCCCGATGTTGCCGTCGTTAGTGGCGTGCGGCGCGGAGACAAGTTGGTCTTCGCGCAAACCGTTGGATGGGCCGATGTGTTGGCGCAAACCTCTTCACGCGTTGTCGTCGAACTGGCCGA
This sequence comes from Acidimicrobiia bacterium, assembly GCA_043754155.1. Lineage (GTDB taxonomy): Bacteria > Actinomycetota > Acidimicrobiia > Acidimicrobiales > JANYDT01 > JANMZO01. The sequence goes on along the minus strand of JAYUVJ010000187.1, from coordinate 7,102 downwards.
CACCGTTGACTCAACGGGAACTACTACGTCAACGGACAATCCACTTGACGGCTTAGATCTTGGCGGCCCAGAAATAGTGGGCAATATCGTCGCCACGGTCGCTCGCCCGCCTTACACCGGAGCCCCTCCGGCCGCTTCACGTGCAGCCGACGAGGTCGATCTACAAATCGGCCGCTTGGTTGCGTCAATTCTCCCGGATGATCCCACGTTGCAATTCGGGCCGGGTGGGATTGGGGAGGGAATCGTCCGTTCGCTTACGAAACCGGTGCGTATTTGGTCGGGCCTCGTGGCGGATACGACAGCCAATCTTCATGCCCGTGGGCTCCTCTCGGGTAAGGCGGTTGCGGCATACGTGTGGGGTGGGGATCCCATACATCGACTGGCCCAAGAAGATCGGCTTCTTCTACAGTCGGCCACCATTACCCATGAACCAAAGGTGCTTGCCGAGATTCCGAGATTCGTGGGTTGTAATACGGCGCTGCAGCTGGGGCTCGACGGTTCGGTCAACGTCGAACGAGTAGGCGCACGAACGATTGCTGGTGTAGGTGGACATACAGATTTCTGTGAAGGCGCCACTCGATCCATTAGGGGTATGTCCATCATTTCGGTGCGCTCAACCGCCGCCGATGGATCGTCAACCATCGTGCCTCGGGTCGACGTGGTGTCCACGGCCCGCTGCTCCATCGGCATCGTGGTGACCGAACACGGGATTGTTGACCTACGACCCCTCGGCGACGAGCAACGTCGAACTGCGCTGATCGGCATCGCTCATCCCTCACATCGACAATGGCTGGCCGACAACTCCTAGCCGTGCCGTTGTTGGGTCAAGTGTTGCTGCTCGATGGTGAGACTACTGCTGGATGGTGAGACCTTTGGGATACGCGCCGAAGAGTGCGTGTTCGTATTCACTGCGCTAGGCGTCAACACGCGCGGTTGCGGTTCCGCTTACGACGGATTTGCCATCCTGGTTCACCGTATTGATGATGAAGTCAACCAAGTTCTGACCGCCTTCTTCGCGTACTGCAGCGACTATGGCTGTGGCGGTGAGGGTGTCGCCGGGCCATACCTGGTTGACGAAACGCACGCCGTAGTTGGTAAGTCGTCCGTTACCAACCCAGTCGGTAACGATGCGACCGGTTGCGCCCATGCTCAACATGCCATGCGCGAATACGGTTGGATAGCCGGCAACTTGGGTGACGTAGATTTCGTCGGAGTGCAGTGGGTTGTAATCGCCAGACGCGCCGGCGTACATCACGATTTGGGTGCGGCTGATGTTCTCTAAAACCACTTCGGTTCGTGATTCACCAACGGTTAGTGCTGCTGCGCTGATTGATGTTGTGCTCATGGCCATTCCTACTTTTGCTCGGCTGGTGTTGAGGGTGCGGCTGGTGTTGAGGGTGAGGCTGTTGGCGGGGTGGGTGCTGGTGGTTGCACGCTTACGAAGCGGGCGGTCACTACAACTTCGTTAGAAGCAGTATTGACGTAATCAATGAATTTCTCTTCGAACTTCAACACGCCACCACGGCTCGACGATTTTTCCCACGAGGTACCGTCACGCTCAACAGTGTGCAGTACCTCGCCGGCCATCAGCGGACGGTGGTACTCGAAGTGTTGCTCGGCGTGCAGTCGAATGACTCCCCCACCGCCACTGGAGCGGTCAACGCCGGTTGGTTCTTTCGCGGAGCCAAACCACGGTTCGCCTTGCCTGGGAATGAGGTGGTTGGCTGGGTCAAACTGAGCGCCAGCCATGGTGAAGGTTGGCGGTGCGAGAACTCCGCCGGCCTCAATGGCTTCGGGTGAGTTGACGTCGGAGTACACGGGGTTGAGGTCGCCGAGTGCTCGGGCGAACATCATGGTGTGCGACGCTTCTACGGGAAAACGGGAAATAGTCATGATGGTTACTTCTTCTTGCTGAAGTTGTCGATGGTGTTCTTGATGTCTTGCGTGGTGAACGATTCGCTCTCAGCTGACAAAGCGAACGGTGCGGCCCGAAGAATCATTTCCTGTAGATGGAGATTCAATGCGCGTTTAGTTTCTTGCAATGCTTGTCGGGGTTGGTTGGCCAAACGCAGGGCAAAGGCCTGAGCCTGCGCCATCAACTCGTCGGCAGGTACAACACGGTTTGCCAGGCCAAGCTCAAGTGCCTTCGCTGCTGGGATGCGGTCGCCGGTGAGGAGGTATTCCTTGCACTTCAGCAGTCCCATGAGGAGCGGCCAGAACACTGCGCCACCGTCGCCACAGACAAGCCCGATACTTACGTGGGTGTCGGCAAAATAGGAAGTGTCGGCCATAAAGACGATGTCGCTGCACAGGGCAATGTTGCAACCCAGCCCAACTGCGGCACCGTTTACCGCAGCTACGACTGGCTTATGAAATTCAGCTTGGGCTTCCATGAGGCGCTTGGCGCCGCGCAACGATTTGCGTCGGTAATCGCCGTCTTCGTAACTCTTGATAAACCCTGGGATGTCGCCGCCAGCGGAGAATGCTCGGCCAGCGCCGGTCACCACAACTGCGCCGACTGAATCGTCTTCGCCCAGGTCCCACCAGATTTCCCGCATCGCCGCATGCATGGGGTCAAGGAACGCGTTCATCATCGTGGGGTTGTTGAGCGTGATGGTAACGACCGGACCATCTTGTTCCACGAGAATGTTCTCGGTTGGGGTGTAGGGCATAGCGAACCTCCAGACGGGACACGCGGCCGTATCAGTCGCGGTCATTTGACGTATGTGTCAAGTTACACCGTGAGGTTATCGGCCCACCAACCGAAGGCAGCCCGAACGTTGTAGGAGTTAGGCGCTGAGTTCGGGAACAAGCGTGGCGTAGCGATCAATGTAGGGAAAGGTGGTGGTTGGGTCGTCCCACCCTCCGCGTGACGAGCCAACTACGGTCCGCAACACGCCGAGGTCGCGATACTGGCGGAGGGTGTCGGGGGTTGGATCGCCGAAGGTCAGAATCGAGATGGGAATGTCACGGCCAACCGCGGCGGAAGCTTCACGGAACTTCGCCACGCGCTTCGCGACATTGCCAAGAGCAATATCAATGGGCATCCATTCGTCGGCCCAGCGAAGGGTGTGCTCTAGGCCAACTCGACCGGCAGATCCGAACAACACCGGCGGGTGAGGCTTTTGCGTGGGTTTCGGGAACGACCATACCGGATCGAAATCAAAGAACTCGCCATGAAATTCCGAGTCGTTGTCGATCCAGCATCGTCGAAGCGCCTCCACGCATTCCTCGGTCGCTCGATACCGTTTACGCCATTCGATATCGGGTCGATGGTTGGCTAGCTCCTCCTCATTCCAGCCCGCACCCACGCCAAAGAGCACTCGTCCGCCGGAAAGCACGTCGAGCGTTGCTACCGACTTGGCCAAATCAAGCACGTGATGTTCCAGGACCAGGGTCACGCCGGTGCCGAGTCGCAGGGTGGTTGTGGCCTCTGCTGCCATAGCTAAGCTCACGAACGGGTCCATCATTTCTCGGTATTGTTGCGGGAGCTCGCCACCACTGGGATAGGGGGTGCGCCGTGAAGTGGGGATATGGGAATGCTCGCCAATAAACAATGAGGTGTAGCCACGCTCCTCAAGTGATCGAGCCAAAATTCCTGGGCGCACGTCGTCGAGGGTGTTCATTGTGGAGAAACCGAGTTCCATTTGCTCACCCTACATAGGGGTTCCCTGCTGAAAGAATTCGTGAACGGCCGGTATTGACAGTATTGTCAAGAAAGGGGGAAGACGGCTCAGTCTTGTCACCCGTGGACGCCGAGGAGAACGCACATGACCATGGTCGAAGCATCGCCAAACACCACCGCTGCAGAATTGAATGTCAACGGGCCAGCAATCGACTACGCCCTTTGCGATGCCGATGAGCATTACTACGAGGCTGAAGACGCTCTTACCCGCTACCTCGATCCCAAGTATCGGCGCGCTGTTCGTTGGATCGAAATGGGTGGACGTAAAACGTTGCTGATCAATGATCGGCTCGTGACCGTGGTTCCGAACCCAACGTATGACCCTGTTGGTGTTCCTGGATCCATCGAGACCTACTTTCGTGCGCAGAATCACGAGGGCAAAGAACTTCGCGACATGATGAAGATGCATCCGATTCAGCCGGAGTATCGCGATCGGGATGCCCGCGTCGCCAAGCTCGATGAGTTTGGTGTGCAGCTCACCTGGATGCTTCCCAGTCTCGGACTTGGCGTGGAAGAACTGTTGTGGTCTGGTGAGCCAGAAGTGGCTATGGGCGTGCTTTCGGCTTACAACAAATGGGTTAACGACGATTGGGGTTTTGATCGTGACGGACGAATCATGACCGGCCCGCTGATCTCGTTGCTCGATGCTGATCTCGCCGAGGCTGAAGTTGATGATGCCCTGGCGATAGGTACACGTATGATTGTGATGCGTCCTGCGCCAGTGATGATTCCTGGTCGACATCGCTCACCCGCTGATCCACGGTACGACCGTATTTGGGCCAAGCTGGCTGAGGCTGGCGTGGTCGTAGCGATTCATGCTGCGGACTCCGGTTACACCAAGCTCATGGCTGACTGGGGTGAGAGCCCGGTATACACGGGAGTGAAGCAATCTCCTTTGACTGAGGTGCTTTCCATCGGTATTGAGCGGCCGATTTACGACATGATCGCCGCGATGATTTGTCACGGCTTGTTTGATCGTCATCCAACGTTGAAAGTTGCGGCGTTGGAGCTTGGTTCGCAGTGGGTGCCAGCCTTGCATCGAAACCTTAAGCGTGCTTACGGCAAGAGCCCACAGGACTTCAAGTGTGATCCTGTGGAAGCGTTCAAACAACACGTTTGGGTTGCACCGTTCTACGAAGACGACATCACGGTCCTTCGCGATTGTCACAGCGCCGACCGAATTCTTCTTGGTTCAGACTGGCCACACCCAGAAGGTCTCGCCTCACCGAAATCGTGGATTCCCGATTTCGTGGCGCTTGGTGAAACTGACATGAAAAAGGCGTTGCGTACAAACCTGCTTGAGCTTTCAAACTACTAAGCGCACTTATTTACTGTGAGGGCAATCGCATGAGTGTAAATCTGTCTAACGAAGCCAAGCTCGCCGCTGCTGCTCGCTATGCCACGGCTTCACGCTCCAACGATGCGGAGCTGTTCCGTTCGTTGTGTGCGCCTGAATCCGTGACGTGGCACAACTTCGACGGTTTGGAAGTATCAACGGACCAGACCGTCCGAACCATTGCTTGGCTGCACAGCGCAGTTGCCGATTTGTCGTGGACCGACGTCGCCCTCTACCCAACTCCAACCGGCTTCGTCTCTCAAACTATTATGACCGGCACCGTCTCCGGTGGCCCGTTGGAAGTACACAGCTGCGTCATTGTGATCCTCAACGATGCCGGTCTGATCGTGCGGGCCGAGGAATACCTCGACACTGCGCAGACCGCTGTTCTTCGTGGGTAGGTAGCCCGAAACTTTGGTTAGCGGAATCCGACGACGGGGTGTGGTGCGTAGGGTTCTTCTAGTCGGACGATTTCTTCGGGGGAGAGTTTCACGTCAAGAGCGGCAACGGCATCGCTGAGATGGTGGGGTTTGGTGGCGCCGACGATCGGGGAAGTAACGAACGGCTTCGAAAGTATCCACGCCAACGCGACCTGGGCCCGGGGAATGCCTCGTTCCGTAGCGATCTTGGCAACGCGTTCGACAATGGTGCGATCGGTCGGAAGGTACAGCGTCTTGCCAAACTCATCGGTCTCGGAGCGTTCGGTGGTGGTGTCCCAGTCGCGGGTTAGGCGACCACGAGCCAATGGACTCCACGGGATGACGGCGACTCCCTGATCTTGGCAGAGGGGCATCATTTCGCGTTCCTCTTCGCGGTTGAGGAGGTTGTAGTGGTTTTGCATGCTAACGAACTTCGTCCACCCGTTGCGTTCAGCGGTGTGCTGAGCCTTTGCGAACTGCCATGCCCACATGGATGAAGCGCCTAGGTAACGAACTTTGCCTGCGACCACGAGGTCATGCAGTGCGCGCATGGTTTCTTCGATAGGCGTCTTTGGGTCATAGCGGTGGATTTGGTAGAGATCGATGTAATCGGTACCGAGGCGGCGGAGACTGGCGTCGATTTCCGTCATGATCGCCTTGCGGGACAACCCGCCAGCGTTGCGTCCAGGTCGCATGATTCCGTGGACCTTTGTAGCAATCACCACTTCGTCACGGTTGGCGAAATCGGCAAGGGCGCGCCCGAGAATTTCTTCGCTCGACCCAACCGAGTACACGTTTGCGGTGTCGAAGAAGTTGAGACCGGCATCGATCGCTTGGCGTATGAACCCTCGACTCGTTTCCTCGTCGAGGGTCCATGCATGCGAACCACCACTTGGCACCCCGAAGCTCATACATCCGACGCAGATCTTCGATACATCAAGTCCGGTATTGCCAAGTTTTACGTATCGCATAAGTGAGTCCAATCTCCGATTTTGCTCGTTCGAAGTATCTTCCCACTAACGGTTGCTGCAGGCGCTATCCGGCGCGACGGCAGCCGAGTGGATCGGTGAGGAATCCCGATCCGTTTTGCAATGCGGTAGTCGGCGCAATCACGATGTCGCCGTTGACATGGAGTTGCTCTAGTCCACGCATGTTTTCGATGGTGATGCCGCCGTTGGAATAGACCGCTGTACTTGCCGCAAATCGGGCATCACTGGTTGCATCGGGGCCGAAGGTATCTGTGCCGACGCCCTTGATGAAGCGCTCTTTGAACAGGAAGTCGATGGTGGGAGCGGCGAAGCCCGGTGCTGGTTCAAGGTATGCGGGCGTACCAAATCGGTTTCCGTAACCGGTGAGAAGGGTAACGAGCGCACCGCTTGGGATCGGGCCGTTGGCGAGCTCGTACGTCTTGATGTCTTGTCGGGTTAATTTGAAGTTGGGATTGGCAGCGGTGCGGCTGCGCACGTCGATTACGTACACGGGCCACGCGAAGTCTCTCGCCGGCAGTTGATCAATCGTGGTGGCTCCTGCGATGAAATGTGCAGGGGCCGAGAGATGCGTCCCTGTGTGGGTTCCCGTGAACACGGTTTCGAGCCGGAAGAAGTCGGGGACGTAATCGAAAGCAATATTGACAACGGGTACGGGATCGCCCGGAAAGATCGA
>JAYUVJ010000186.1:0-5991 GCA_043754155.1 Acidimicrobiia bacterium | reverse complement strand
ACTATTGGGGCTTAACGGTCGGCGAGGGTGCCGCGGAGCCGTCGCGAGGGGGGAACTGTCGTTGAGGTGCGACTTGTTTTGGCCCTTGATTTCGCACTCGCAGCGCCCTTGGCGGAAGGAGCAGTCAAAGCCGGTTGGACCTTGGGGGTTGGCTTAGCTTTGAGCGCGGTCCTGCCAGCTTCACGGGGCGCCGGTTTTGCCTGTTTATCTGCATGCTTATCTTTTGCACTCGTGGCCGCCGGTTTGGTTTTTCCGCTCACCGCTTTTGGCACTGCGACAGGTTTTGCTTTACCAGCCGGAGCGGATGCGGCCGAAGGCTCTGGCTTGGACTTCGCCTTAGGCTGAGCAACTGCGGATTTTGAGAGCGACTTTGCTGGCCCTGTCACCAGAGAAGATGCTTTGGGAACCGAGGAGAGTTTGCCATCCGGTGTGGTTTTCGCCAGTTCTTCGGCCGTTACTTCGCGCACAATTTTCGACTCGGCGGGGAGCAGATCCATGATGGCGGACATAATTGCGTCGGTGTCGGCAGCGATGGAAACTTCGGTGGAATCCGAGGCCGAGGAAGACAACGCTACTGGCGGGCCAAAGTGCAGGATGACCTCATGGGGGTCGTTGAAACGCAGAAGACTAGGGACCTTTGAGGAACGCGGCCAGACTTTTTCGGTGCCCCAAATCCCTAGCGGAACAACAGCAGCACCAGTCATCGAGGCTAGGCGAGCGGTCCCTTTTTTCCCTTTAAGAATCGGGTCAAAAAATGCTTCACCGCGCGGGATGGTGCCTTCGGGAAGGATCACCACGACCTCTCCCCCGGCGAGCGCTTTGGCGGCCTCTTTCAGCGGGGCATCCGAACCCGTCCCGCGGTCCACACGAATTGCACCCATAGCCTTGGCAAACTGACCGACGATGGGGGCATCGAAAACTTCTTTCTTGCCCATAAATCGTCCGTTGCGACCGGCCTTGGCAATGGCTAACCCGATGGCGAGTGGATCAAAGTAAGAACGGTGATTCGAAGCAATAATGACGGCCCCGGAGCGAGGCACATTCTCCAGTCCTTCAATGCGAAATTTCACTCCAGGGAAAAACTCTGGTCTCGTAAGCGTACGGATGATATCGAATGGTTCGATGCCACTCACACTCGGAACACCTGCAGGCGCATCAAGGTTGCGAACTGGCCACCGTCGCAGCGCCGCCAACGCTCGCAATCGGTAGTCAGGATTCACCGCAACTGGATAACCGACTGCACTCAACATAGGGGAATCGAACACCGAATCCGAATACGCCGACGATGTTTTAAGCGACACATCATGTTGCTCTGCCCACATACGAATCGCCGCGAGTTTTCCCGGGCCCCATACGAACAGACCATCGAGCTCACCGGTGTAGATGCCTTCGGTCTCGGCATAACGGGTCGCCACCACCGCATCGAATCCCAACCGACGAGCCAACGGGGCTACAAGGTCGTAGGGCGACGTCGTGGCCAAAACCAGAAGGTCACCAGCGCCACGGTGCTCGTCGAACAAGGCCGGAGCGTAGGGTTGCACTCGTTCCATCAGCGTGTCGGCCGCTAGTTCGGCGCCCGCTTGGACCATGGCCCGGTCGAGACCTCTTGACCTGCTGGCGGCTTGGCGGGCTAACTGCATCACCAAGTACGACTCACCCATAATGTCAAAGAGCTTGAAGAGGAGGTCCTGACCAGGGATGTGTGGGGTTTTGACACCGAGCCTGGACAAGGTTGCCGCAAAAACTGGCCCGCTTCCGCCGGGAAGGATGGTGCGGTCAAGGTCAAAGAACGCTGCAGAACGAGCCATAGGGCTTAAGTCTGCACGCTTCGCAGCTTCTATGCCATCGGGGAAGCTGACCCTGAAGTGCACGCGACTTGGGTTGGAAGGTGACCGAGAAGATCGATCGCGTCGAGAACGTTAGAACCCCGCAGCGTAAGGGCTCAAAGCAACGCCGAAAATGCAAAGCGGCAAAGCCCCGGGGGGAGGACTGTGCCGCTTAATGCGATCAGTTTGCCCGATGAAGATCGATCTGTAAAGTAGCTAGTTGGGATCATTGTCATCTGTATGAACGATGCGCAAAACCAACTTTGATCGGCTCAACCACAATTCACACTTCCCTACCGACTAGTAGGTAGGCTGGGTTTGTGAACGATCTTGCGCTACTTAACGAGCTTGCCCCCGCCGCCGAGTCACTCATGAACCGACACCTTTCGACTTCGAAACCTTGGTATCCCCATGAGATCGTTCCGTGGAACTTGGCCCGCGAATTTGGTGAGCGAGGTTCCTGGAATCCGGTGGATTTCGCTCTGCCCGATGCGGTTCGTTCGTCGTTGTTTGTGAACATTCTCACCGAAGACAACCTTCCGTACTATTTCGAGACCATTGACCGGATGTTTACCAAGGATGGCGTGTGGAAGTCGTGGTCGCACCGGTGGACAGCTGAAGAGAACCGCCACTCCATTGTAATTCGTGACTATCTCACCGTGACCCGAGCAATCGATCCGTGGGAACTCGAAGATGCCCGAATGACACAAATGTCGGGCGGACAGGTACCCCAGCCTCAAAGCGCCTGTGACGGATTTGTGTACGTAGCGTTACAAGAACTGGCAACTCGTATCGCTCATCGCAATACGGGAAAACTTTTGCAAGAAACCGCAAAAGATCATCCTGCTTCGGCCGCTGGCTACGAAGTGATGGCCCGGGTCGCTGCGGATGAGAATTACCACTATCTCTTCTACCGAGACATCACCTCAGAGGCGATCAAGGTCGATCCTTCCGGCGTGGTGTGCGCCATTGAGCGCCAGGTCAAGGAATTTGAAATGCCGGGGACGGGGATTCCGGGTTTTGCTCGACATGCTGCAGCGATTGCCAATGCCGGGATTTACAACTTGGCACTGCATTGCGAACAGATCTTGAAGCCCGTCATTTTACGTCATTGGGCTTTGGAAAAACTCGAAGGGCTCAATGCCGAAGCCGAAGCCGCTCGCGAACGCGTATTGGTTCAAATCGATCGCCTCAGCCGGTTGGCCGTGAAAATGGCCGACCGAGCCCAAGCCCAAGCCGATCGCTTGGCCAACGGTGGACCAAACATAGCTATCGCTGGATCGTGAGCCTCAATCTAAAAATATGTCATTTCAAAGGATGCGTCTCCAACCACTTAAAGATGCCTCGCCTAACAATGGGTCTCAAATTTGGCTCTTAAACCCAACACTTCAAATCTCTGCTGAGGCGTCGATTTGGGGTGGCAGAATGACCTGACTTTTATCGTCGATTGGCGTGATCGGGGCGGATGGAACCTTTACCCGGACGACGATCGTCCCGAGATTCCCAGCACGGGGTGTGCCAATGTCGTCGCAAATCGGCCGCTTCGGTAGGTACCACAACCACGTGGCCGATTCCTGGGGCAATCAACTGATTGCAACCAGGACACCGATAGGACTTATTTGATTGAAACGGCTGCACGTGGGCCACTCCAACAGGCATCCCATCGACAAAAATATCGTCGCCGCCGATGTACCCAGCAGCATCAGGCGGTTTGACTGGAGGTTTCTCTGCGGCTTTCTTGGCGTATTTGCTGGGCATGGTTCAAGCAATCTTGTCGATGATGTCCCAAGATGTTTCCGGGCATCTAAGTATTGGCCAATCCACGACACCTGGAATCCCACAACCAGCTACAACGAGGCTCTGACCGTCGACCGGCCGTCGGCGTTACATAGCTATGAGCGGAAACGAACAGCACAATCGTCTGGTTGGAACCGATCGATTGGTTGCCCCTGGGCCGCTACGGTTGAGGCGATGTCCATCACCGCAACGCCCATTGTTGACGCAATCCTCGGGAACGATGCTGCTGAGGTTTGGCAATTTCGTACTCCGATTCGAGCCCGACATAAAGGGGCCGTTCGCGCCGGAATGAGTGACCTGCACGCTCGCCTCGACGGTCGAGAAGTGGTCACGTTTATTATCGATTCCTCAGAACGTCGTGGCGCGTTGAGTGAAGGCGATGGCGAGGTGATTGCGGCTGCCGCGCGAATGGCACGTGAAATGCGACGGCCACTCATAGGTGTACTTAGCTCAAGCGGTGCCGATATTTTGGGAGGTATCGCCGCGCTCCATGGTTGGGGAACCGCAGCGAAAGCCGTCAGTGATTGTTCAGGCTTGGTGCCGATAATTTTTGTGGTCGATGGCCCTGCTGTTTCCGGTGTGGCACTTCTTCTCGGCCTGGCCGATGTTGTGATCATGACCGAGTCTTCCTATGCCTTTGTCAGTGGCCCTTCGATGGTCGCCGATTTCACCGGCATCCACCTGGATAATGAATCGCTTGGCGGAACCACTACCCACGCAAAGCACACCGGCCTTCCTTCGTTTGTTGCCGGATCACTCGATGAGGCACTCGATCGCGTTACAGAAGTGCTGGCATATTTGCCAGACCACGTTGATACTGAAGCAGCGTTTCGCACTACCGATGATTCAACCGAGCGAGATGCTCCTGAGCTTGATGAAATCATTCCTGCCACGTCGACGGGTTCCTACGATGTTCGTAACGTGGCTCGCGAAATTGCCGATGATGGAGAGCTATGTGAGCTTAGGAACCGATGGGCTCCCAATCTCGTTACGGCATTTGCCTTCATCGGCGGACGTGCCTGCGGCATTGTGGCTAATCAACCCGTTGCGCTCGCTGGCACTTTAGATATTCCCGCAGCGCAAAAAGGGGCCTGGTTTGTGGCGTTGTGTGATGGCTTCAACCTGCCCATTTTAACGTTGGTTGACACTCCTGGCTACTTTCCCGGCAAGGATTTGGAATGGCGCGGCATGATCCGCCACGGCGCCCAGATGGCCTTTGCCTACGCCGAAGCAACCGTGCCGAGGATTTGTGTCGTTCTGCGTAAGGCGTATGGCGGTGCGTACATCGTGATGGATTGCAAAACCATGGGCAACGATCTTTGCCTAGCCTGGCCAACCGCGGAACTTGCGGTGATGGGCGCAAAGGGAGCGGTGCAGATTTTGTACCGGCGAGAGACCGAAGAAACTCGGCTTGAGCATGAAAGCTCCTACGCCGCTGCCTACCTAAACCCTTACGTTGCCGCCGAGCGTGGTTTAGTGGACATGGTGATTGCCCCGCATGAAACCCGCCGCATGGTGACACGAGGCTTGGATCTGTTGTCCTCGAAGCGCGAAATGCTTTCACCAAAACGACACGGTAATTCTCCGCTTTAATTCCCGGCTTCCCACAGGGTCGTTTCGCGTCGAGCCACAATCAGGCCACTGATGCATGTTTGCCTTATTCGAAATGCACCAAACGGGGTTGGATTGGCACGCAAATGTTTGACCAACGCCCAACCCTTGCGGAAAATCGGAGACCTTGGAGAATCGGTTCCTCCCTCGTTGGCTATTTGTCTTGGTACGTTTACACTTGCTGGGTGCGCACTTCTCAAACCACCAAAACCGCTGCTGTCGCCATCGTTGCCTTGTTCGGGTTGGGCCTTGCCGCTTGCTCTAAAGATAAGACTGTTGAAAGCACGGCTACTGCGGAAACTGCGGCCATTGATACCACTACGGCTGAGTCTGCGGATTCCACTGCTGCGACGAACGCCGGAGCGCAAGCCATTTCGCCAGCGGCAGCGGAAACTGACGCTGGCGTACCTGCTGGTGCCGGGTCAATCTCAGCTGATTGCGCCAAGGACAAATTGACCCTCGTTAGTGCCGGCAAGCTGACCGTTGGAACCGATTCACCCGCATACGGTCCTTGGTTTTCCGATGATAAACCAGCCAACGGAAAAGGCTTCGAATCCGCAGTGGCTTTCGCCGTGGCCGCAAGGCTTGGTTTCGTCCCGGCCGACGTCACTTGGAACGTAGTGAAGTTTGATTCGGCATTCGCTCCGGGCAAGAAGAATTTCGATTTCGACATTAACCAGGTGTCGATTAACTCCGCCCGAGCCGAGGCCATCGATTTCTCCGACGGCTACTACGACGCCAACCAATCCGTTGTTGG
>JAYUVJ010000185.1:0-3889 GCA_043754155.1 Acidimicrobiia bacterium | reverse complement strand
CCAGTTTTGCGAGGTATCCATCGTTTGAAGCTCTCCGGTTGCGATACTTCCAGGTAAACATACCCGCAGAGTGCGGGATTAACTTTTGTAAAGGCGCATATTCTGTGCCAGTTGTGAAGGAGAACGGTGGACGACGATCTCAGAGGATTGGACTCAAGCGAGGGAATCCGCATTATCGGTGCTTCCGAGGCCGCACCAGGAGTTGGGGCCCCGGTCCCGTTGCGTCGCGCTCCTGCTGCTGGATCGTGGGAAGACGATGAGGGTAGTTGGGACGATGAATGGATTAGCGGAGATGGTGATCTCGATGATCCTGACCGTCTCGAAAGTGATGCCGGCGTTGACAGCGAAGGGCCTTCCCGGGCTCCAGCCCGGCGGGTGGCCATTGATGATGATCAGCTGGCCGGAGACGATGGCCGCGATTCGTGGCGTGCCACACAAGGTCCTCGGTGGCGTGCTGAGGGAGATGACTGGGATGACGCTTATGACGACGGTGATATAGCCGATTGGGCTGATGGAGCCGACGGAGTTTCGGTTGGTACCTTGGATCCAAACCGTGCTGAATCCAGCGATTTATATTCGCTCGACGGGGTTGACGAGGTCGGAACTGCGTCCCCACGAATTGTTGGTGGCTCCGATGACGAGTTGGTTGATCCGGTCATACTTGACCCCGAAATGCAGGATTTTGCCGACGACTTTGACGAGCAGGCGTTGCCGTTAGCTGGCGCTCGCACTTCCCGCAGACCGTCACGCGAGTCAGCGGCCCAACGCAGTCGGGAAAGTTCTCCGGGTTCTAAAGCTGGCGGTTTTCCTGGAAGCGGCGAACGAACGGTCGGTCGGGCCGGGGCACGCCGTTCGGGGAGCACTGTCAACTCTCGTAACACCAGCGCTGCGGCCGGGTCTAGCCGTCCAAACGGCCCTGCCCCTCGTCCAGTTAGTTCGTCGCTCGGGATGCGCGTGATTACCGGTGTTGCCCTCGTCGCTGGCTTTGGCATCATTTTGTATCTGTTTAAGGCTCGCGGCGCAGTTGCCCTGGTTTCGGTCGTTTTGGCGTTTGCGGTCTTCGAGTTTTTCACCGCCCTGCGCCAAAGAGGTTTTCAGCCAGCCATCTTGCCTGGAGCACTTGCTACGTTGATTTTGCCAGTGGTTGCCTTTAACAAAGGGGCAGAGGGCCTGCTTATTGCGCTCGTACTCACCACGCTGACGACGTTGCTGTGGTTCCTGTTCGGGGTGGTGAGAGATCGACCGGCTGTGAACATTGCTGTCACGGTTATGGGCGTGTTGATGATTGGTTTGCTGGGTGGTGTTGCTGGCCTGATCTTACGAGCGCCGAACGGTTTAGGGATCTTCGTGAGTACCATTTTGGTGACTGCTGCCTACGATATTTTTGGCTATTTCGTGGGTGCGAATCTAGGGCAGCGTCCCCTCGCTCCAGATATCAGTCCCAACAAGACCGTAGAAGGACTCGCCGGCGGAATGGTAGGTGCCGTAATTGCTGCGATCCTCATCGGTGTGGTGAGCGTGAAACCGTGGACGTCCACAACCTTGGCCTTGAGCTTGGGAATTGTCGTGGCCATCATCGCCCCGCTGGGCGATTTGACGGAATCTATGATCAAACGTGATCTAGGTCTCAAGGATATGGGAACGATTCTTCCCGGCCACGGTGGAGTGCTCGACCGCATTGACGCCATGATCTTCACCATCCCGGCCGTGTTTTTCCTTGCCCGTTGGAAAGGCTGGGTCTGAGCTTCGGCCTGCGTTATGCCGGCTGAATGTGGATAGCTTCTAACTAGGGGCCGGTGCGTCGTAGCCTTGGATAATGAGTTCCCCGGTGAGCGTGAGTGTTGTTGGATCCACCGGTTCGGTAGGAACCCAGACGCTTGATGTGATTCGCTCTGAACCTGGACGGTTCCGCATTGAATGCATTGGTGCATACCGAAGCGTTGATTTGCTGGTGGCCCAAGCCGAGGAGTTTCGTCCTCGGGTTGTGGCCATTGGAGATGAGTCGTTAATCGGCGAACTGGCAAAGCGTTTGCCTGTCGGTACTGAGCTCACCGGTGGCTCCAATGCGTTGGCAGCCATCAGCGGTGAGGCTGACATTTGCGTGAACGGTGTGGTGGGTTTTGCTGGTTTGGGTGTGACAATTGGGGCCTTAGCCGCCGGAAAGCGATTGGCCCTGGCCAACAAGGAATCGCTCATTACTGCAGGCCCCGTCGTGCGTCAGTATCGGAACACCCCAGGAGCGCATATCGTTCCGGTTGATTCAGAGCATTGTGCGATCCATCAGTGTTTGGCGTCGTATCGTCGGCCCAGCCCGGAAGACGTCGCCAATGGTACTTCGGCGGTTCCCGATCGGTTGCGTCGGCTGGTACTTACCGCTAGCGGTGGACCATTTCGTGCTCGGGCCCGCGAGGCCGGCGGGGGAGAGGCGGCTAGAGCGGCATTGGCCAAGGTCACCGTTGCTGAGGCTTTGGCCCATCCGACGTGGAAAATGGGTCCGAAGATCACCATTGACTCTTCGACGTTGTTCAACAAGGGCCTCGAAGTGATCGAAGCGATGGAGCTTTTCGACGTCGCAGTGGACCGGATTTCCGTTGTGGTGCATCCGCAATCGGTGGTGCATTCCATGGCGGAGTTCACCGATGGAACCACTATGGCGCAACTTTCTATGCCCGACATGCGTCTGCCCATTGCCTACGCATTGGCGTATCCGGATCGTACCGCCACGGCATTTGGAGGAATTGACTGGTCTACTCTAAGTCGCTTGGATTTCGAGGAACCCGACAAAATTGCTTTTCCAGCTCTGGAAATAGCCTACGAAGCTGGACGAATGGGCGGATTGGTTCCTGCCTGGGTAAACGCCGCAAACGAGGTGGCTGTTGCGGCGTTTTTGGAGGGTCGAATTGGTTGGGGGGATATTTCACTACTGATTGGGTCTTCACTTTTGGTGGCAGAGTGTGTTAAACCACTCTCCGTGGGCGACGTGGTTGATGCAGACCGTAGAGCTCGCGAATGGGCCAAGAAACGTATTGCGGAGATGGGAAACAAATGAGCACCGAAAGCAATAAAGAACGCAATGTTGAGCGTCGTACTTCAAAACGCCGTACCCCTGATCGCCGGACTACCGACGGATCGGTGATTGACCGAGATGAACTCACCCGTGCTTCGACTGCACCCCGTCAATCAGAAACCCGGTCGGAGGAGCAAAGCGAACGCCTCATTGACCTAACTGTCTTTGGTGAGGACCTCACGGTCAAAGCTTCAGGGACCCAAACTTCCGATTGCCACCACGAAAGCGGATGTTTGGACGATCATTTGGCTCCAGCTCCAAGTGTGGCTCCAGCGAGAGTGAATCCCCTCCTTACCCTCGCAGGGATCACAGCAATCGCTTGGTGGACGATTTCTAGGCATGCACTGGTAACCCTCGGAGTGGTTGCCGCCCTGGCCGGAATGATCTTCCTCCACGAACTTGGCCACTTTTTGGCGGCGAAGGTCACCGACACCAAAGCCACCGAATTCTTCGTGGGTTTCGGGCCGCGTGTTTGGTCGTTTCGTCGTGGCGAAACCGAGTACGGCCTTAAGGCCATCCCGCTTGGTGGCTACGTGAAAATCATTGGCATGACCAACCTTGAAGAAGTTGATCCCGCCGATGAGCACCGTTCGTATCGTCAAAAGAGTTACCCCCGACGGGTATTGATGGCGGGAGCCGGTACCGGCATGCATCTACTGCTCGCTTTTGCTCTGTTGATGTTCACTTATGTGGGCATGGGTCGAGTGGTTCGCCCGGCAATTGTTGGGGCGGTTCAACCCTCGTCTGAAGCTGAACGCGCCGGTCTTCAGGTAAATGATCGAGTGTTGTCAATTGATTCCAAACCGGTCGACGAATGGTCAG
>JAYUVJ010000184.1:0-2135 GCA_043754155.1 Acidimicrobiia bacterium | reverse complement strand
GGGTTTTTGCCTCAGTTTTGTGGCTAGGCGAAGAAGAATCAGGGGCGGGTGAGCTCGATGGCGGTAGTAT
The DNA here is from genome assembly GCA_043754155.1 of Acidimicrobiia bacterium. Lineage (GTDB taxonomy): Bacteria > Actinomycetota > Acidimicrobiia > Acidimicrobiales > JANYDT01 > JANMZO01. Next base: position 2,065 of record JAYUVJ010000184.1, on the reverse strand, counting down.
GTGCGGCGCTTCGAGAGCACTTGGCGTGGGCATGCCCACGCCGATTGTGTTTTCGCAGTGAGTTGCAGAAATGCCTCGAACCACGCCGAACCATCCGCATCCCTAACCAAAACGAAAGGAGTCCACCATGACAAGATCTCCGACACTTGATGAATCCTTGGCGGGCTTGCTCGAACCAGTGTTGTTCGGTGAAGGATGGGAACTTGTGGATGTCACCTCCTCGGCCATTGGAACGGCTGCGGCTTCGGTTGTGGTGTTGGTTGAAAATCTTCCTGACCATCAAAATGGTCCAAGGATTGACCTCGACGGTGTTGGCCGAGCCACGCTGTTGGTCGATGAAACCCTTGAGGCCGCCGACCCCATCAACGGCGCTTATACCCTCGAAGTTTCCAGCCCAGGCTTGGAACGTCCGCTGCGGATTCCTGCCCACTACCAACGGTTTATCGGAACTGCCGTAACGGTGAAAACTATTCCGGGTACACCAGGCGAACGAAGGGTTGAAGGCCTTTTACAGTCGGCCGACCTAGTATTCGATGGCGCGATTGTGGTCGAAGGGCGTGAAATTCCCTATGTGGCTATCGAACGAACCCGCACTGTGTTTGTGTGGGGCGGCCAAGAAAGGAACAAAAGCGCAAAAGCCACCGGGTGGACACCAAAGGCTCCCAAAGAGCCGAGAAAAGGTTCACGAAGTGCAACCGTTGCCAACGTCGGTGCGCCAACGCTCGAAAACGATGCCGCACACGTTCCCGTTTTGTCAGGCAGTTTTTTGCAGGAAAACAACAAGCAGGCCCCATCTCCAGATGCGGCCGATCACCAATTGGAAGGATCACAATGAAGCTGTTGAATCAAGACTTCATGGAAGCGCTCGAAGTTATTGAGCGTGAACGCGGCGTTCCCAAAGAACACCTCCTCGATGCCCTTGCGAACGCATTGGTTACGGCCTACAAGCGTCAGCCCAAGTCGGCCGAAGAGGCCGTAGTTTCGATCGACCCCGATACGGGTGAGATTTGGGTCTATGCCCAAGAACTTGATGATGACGGCAACGTCATTCGCGAATGGGACGACACACCAAAAGACTTTGGCCGCATTGCCGCGCAGACAGCCAAGCAGGTCATCTCGCAACGTATCCGCGAAGTTGAGCGCGATAACAAGTTCGAAGAGTATTCCGGCCGCGAGGGTGGCTTGGTTACCGGCATCATCCAACAGGGCGACAACCGCTACACATTGCTAGATCTCGGACGAGTTGAGGCCTTGCTTCCTCAAGCTGAGCAAGTACAGCATGAGCGTTACGAACAGGGTGCCCGCCTGAAGGCGTACATCGTTGAAGTGCGCAAAACCAACAAGGGCCCACAAATTGTGGTTAGCCGCACCCACCCTGGGCTGGTGAAATGCCTGTTTGATCTTGAAGTTCCAGAAATTGCTGATGGCGTCGTAGAGATCAAAGCTATGGCCCGCGAGCCAGGGCATCGAACAAAGGTCGCCGTGTACTCCAATGACCCCAACGTGGATGCCGCCGGTGCCTGCATCGGTGCCCGAGGAGCCCGTGTTCGGATGGTGGTCAACGAGTTGCGAGGCGAGAAAATCGACATCGTGCCGTTCAATGATGATCCAGCTGAATTTGTTCGTGAAGCCCTCGGCCCAGCCAAGGTTACAGAAGTGCGCATCAACGAAGAGTTCGGCGTCGCCACGGTTATCGTTCCCGATTTCCAGTTGTCGTTGGCCATAGGTAAAGAGGGGCAGAACGCTCGTCTTGCTGCTCGGTTGACCGGATGGCGTATCGATATTAAGGGTGAAACCCAGTTTGCTGAAGAGCAAGCAGGAGGCGGGCAGGAAGAATACGCAGAAGGCGAGTGGGTTATTGATCCCACCACCGGTGAGCAACTGTGGGTTCCTGCCGATGGTGGTGAAGCCATGTCGGCCGACGACTACGCCAAGGCCGAAGCTGCTGTTATCTCCGAGGCTGTGGTTGCCGAGCCTGTTATCGAATCAACCCCCAGGGCTGCTCCCGAGGCCTAGTTGTTGTTCGCTCCACTCGATGTGGAGTAGCTGCGGCGAGTGTGAAAGA
>JAYUVJ010000183.1:0-15095 GCA_043754155.1 Acidimicrobiia bacterium | reverse complement strand
TCCACGGCAATCACGCTCCGCAACGCCAAACGCGATGGTGTTAGCAATTTCTCGGTGTTCTGCAACCACGTGACTATCGTTCCGCCGCTACTAGCCATTCTCGACAGTCCCGGATTGGAACTGCATGGATTCCTTGGGCCGGGACATGTGGCCACAGTCGTCGGCCTAGGCCCATTCCAATTCGTAAGCGAACGTTACAAAAAGCCGATCGTGGTCGCGGGCTTCGAACCGCTCGACATACTCCAAGGAGTGTCAATGCTCCTGCAACAACGCGAGCAGGGACGTTGCGAAGTAGAGAACCAGTACGGTAGGGCCGTCCCGCATGCTGGGAATCCCCGGGCCTTGGAGGTTATGGCCGAGGTATTTGAACTTCGTCCGCACTTCGAATGGCGCGGTCTTGGATTTATCCCGCAATCTGGCCTGCGGCTCAACGCCACCTACACCGAGTTTGATACCGAGCAACGCTTCGCGGTTCCCGGCATCCGCATCGCCGACCCCAAAGCGTGCCAGTGCGGCGAAGTGTTAAAAGGCGCCATACGGCCCTGGGAGTGCAAAGTGTTTGGAACCGCATGCACGCCGCAAACGCCGATCGGTACGTGCATGGTCTCATCGGAAGGCGCCTGTGCCGCGTTTTACAACTACGGACGACTCTCGCAGCGCCGTAGTATTCCGGTCCGTTCCGCATGAGTGTTGGCAGTGGTGAAGGAACTAGAGGCGACCTAATGAGCCGACGTCGGGCGAAAACTCGGTTTTCCGATCAGGTCGTCACCATGGCACATGGCGCCGGCGGCTCCGCTAGCGAGGCACTCCTCGACGCGGTGTTCCGATCCGCATTCACCGACGCGGAACTACTACGGGCCGATGATGGTGCGGTACTTAAACTCGACCCATCGTTGTCCGGGTCGGTCGATTTGGTCATGACCACCGATTCCTTCGTGGTCCAACCCCGACGGTTTCCGGGTGGATCAATAGGTACACTTGCTATTTGTGGAACCGTGAACGATCTTTCGGTGATGGGTGCCAAACCCCGCTGGATGTCGGTGGCCTTTGTGCTCGAAGAGGGCTTTGCCGTTGACGAGCTTCGAACAATCGTTGCCGATATGGCAGAGATGGCCAAACTCAGTGGCGTGCGAGTGGTCACCGGAGACACCAAGGTGGTTGAGCGTGGAGCTGCCGACGGCTGCTACGTGACAACCACGGGAATTGGAACGCGCGCAAAGAATCGAGCATTAGGTGCCGAGCACGTGCAGGTTGGTGATTGCGTCATCGTTTCTGGACGATTGGGCGATCACGGCATGGCAGTCATGCTTGCCCGCGGCGACTTGGCGCTCTCTGCCGATATCGAATCGGATTGCGCTCCCCTCAACGACTTAATCGAATCCGTAGTTCTCGCGGCACCAAATGTCCGATGGATGCGCGACCCAACTCGCGGTGGTCTGGCTAGCGCGCTGAACGAACTGGTTCGAGCAAACAACCTCTCGGTCACTTTGGAGGAGACGTCTTTCCCGGTGTTGCCTGCCGTAGCCGGCGCATGCGAGCTGTTGGGTATCGATCCGCTGTACGTTGCCAACGAAGGCAAGGTAGTTTTCGTTGTCCCAGCCAACGAAGCGGATGCTGCACTCAGTGCCCTTCGTGCCCACCCTCTTGGAACGCATGCTGCGATCGTGGGGATGGTTACCACCGAGCCCGCTGGAATTGTGATGGTTCGAACGGCTTTTGGCGGGGAGCGCATTGTTGACCTTCTCGTCGGTGACCCGCTCCCTCGAATCTGTTAGACAAACCCAAGAAGGACATACCTCACCAAATCACCTCACCAGACCACCTCACCAAATCGCCCCACCAGAGAGGTGATCGAGGATACGGCGCAGGTCGGAGAGGTCGCGGTCCTTGAGCCTGGAGGCAAACACAACATCAATACCACGCAGGTGGGTCAGTGCCGCGCGTTGAAGTACTGCTCGTCCCCGCTTGGTTGTTTGCACGTGAATGGACCGGCGGTCACCTTCGCTGACGTTACGTTCGACCAGGCCTCGGGTTACGAGTCGGTCAACAAGGCGGGTGCATGAACTTTTCGTGATCAGTACAGCGTGGCTTAGATCGGTCATACGGAGCGCGCCTCCCGCCTCTTGAAGTTGCACGAGAACGTCGTACTCCTCAAGGGAAAGATCGCGTTCGCTCACAAGTTCGTTGTCGAGAGCGGCTGTCGCCTCACGCACATACCGCAGTAGTCGCCGCCATTCTTCCACCGTTGAATCACCCGAACGTAACGTCATGCCTGCCACACTAGTTCATCTAACTTATGGTACCGATCGGGAATATACCGATCGGAACTATGTTGCAATCCATATGACAACCAATGATCAAACCATCAACTTTCGTCCTGCAGCTTCCCGGTTCACGACCAACATCGGCTGGTTAGACTCCAAACACTCCTTCAGCTTCGGTTCCCATCACGACTCTGCAAACACTGGCCACGGCCTGCTCCTCGTCAACAACGACGATAGGGTGCGTGCCGGTAGCGGCTTCGATACCCACCCCCACCGCGATATGGAGATCATCACTTGGGTGCTATCGGGCGAACTTGAACACAAGGATTCCGAAGGTAACATCGGCCTGCTGTACCCCGGCCTGGCACAACGTATGTCGGCCGGCACAGGAATCTGGCATTCTGAGATGAACCCATCCGGAAACACCGACGTGCACTTAGTACAAATGTGGGTACTACCCGACACCGAACGAGTGAACCCGAGCTACCAGCAACTCGATATCAACGCCGAACTTGCCGAAGGTGGCCTCGTCCCGGTCGCCTCTGGAAAGGGTCACGACTCCGCAATCTCGATACGCCAACGAGATGCAGTGCTGTGGGCCGGCCGTCTTCGCCCCGACGAAACCGTAAACATGCCCGACGATCGCCACGTCCATCTCTTCGTGGCCACCGGAATGGCCGAACTCGATGGCGAACGCCCTCTGCTCACCGGCGATGCCGCACGGCTCACTGCCAGCGGTCCAAGGCGACTCGTCGCAGGCCCAGAAGGCGCCGAGGTACTGATCTGGGCCACCTCCTGATCACGAAATTCATGCGATGACACAACCGGAGTGAACCATAACGGCGACCGAGCTAGGCACGCGTGGGCCGAGGGGCAGAGGGGTCGGGGCCCCGGCGATCAGGCTGGCCTGGCGAAGTGAATTGCGTGTCCTGGAAGACGCCTCGCCCTAAGAGTCAAGAAGAACGCAGATGCACCGAACACCAATCTCCGGATCGGTCCCGTTGCAATAACTGATGACGTTGGTGTCGAAGTCACGTCGAACAAAAACTCGGCCGGCGATCGGCGCACTCGAAGAACCACACCATCGAGATAGGGGAGCCCGGCTTGGAAATAGTTCGTATTCGCCTTGAGTCGAAGCTCGGCACCCGGCTTGTACAAACTTACCGTCACGCACCTTGGTAGACGCCCTATTGTCGCGTTACGATTCACCTTCACTTAAATCGTCCGTCAGCTGGCGAAAACCCAGTCGGACAGGCAAAGTCGAACAGCACGGCGGCAGAATCCGCCACACAAGGCCAAAAGAGGTGAGCCTCCACGATGACTGCGAACACTTACCATCAGGCACCGTCATCGCTTGTTGACGCCCCGCGAGGATGCCCGGTGAACAATTTGTGGTCTCCGCTCGATGATGACTACCTCGCCGATCCTTACCCCATCGCTGTGGCCTTGCACAACGAGCACCCAGTGTTCTACGCAAAACAACTCGGACACGTCGTGGTAACCGATATGGACGACATCGAAGCAATCTTTCTGAACCCCGACGTTTTTGCCTCGACCAACGTGCAAGACCCGCTGTTTCCACTCTGCACTGAGGCCGCCGCCGTTTTGGGTGCCGACGATTTCAACGCGGTGGCCGTGATGTCGAATCGACCTGAACCTGATCACGGCCGAATTCGCATTTATACCCGCAAGGGTTTTTCCAACCGTCGCCTCAAATCGCTTGAGGACTACATGCGGGGTCGCGCCACCGACCTGTTGAACCGCATGATCGAAAGTGGCTCGCCCGCTAATTTCATAAGCGCATTGGCCTTTCCTCTTCCGGCAGAAATCGTCTTTCGGTTCATTGGCTTTCCGCCCGAAGATGACGCACTGATCAAGTCATGGTGCGTCAATCGCCGTGCCTTCTCCTGGGGCCAACCAACGCCTGAACAGCAAACCGAAATTGCCCGGGGCATGTTGGAGTACTGGCGCTACTGCTGCAAATTCGTTGCTGGCCGAAGCGATACACGGGCCGACGACTTCACCTCAGAGCTACTCGACGCGCACGATGGCGATCCCGATCCACTCAATGGCACCGGGATTAGCTACCGGGAAGTGGAATCCGTCGTCTACGGCATTTCTTTTGCCGGGCACGATCCCGTCACCTCACTCATGTCCAATACGCTTCGGTGCCTGCTCCCCCGACGCGATCAGTGGAATGCTCTGTGCGCAGATCAATCGCTTGCTGCCGTCGCCGTAGAGGAAACCCTTCGGTTTGAATCGAGTCAGATTTCGTGGCGCAGGATCACCACCCAGCCCACGGTGCTACGAGGTATCGAGTTGCCAACCGGCACCCGGCTGTTGTTGAACTTTGCCGCGGCAAACCACCAATCAAGCCTTTTCGAAAGCCCCGAAACCTTCGACATCCACCGAGCGAACGCCAACCAACACATTTCATTTGGCAAAGGCATTCACTTCTGCCTCGGCGCAGGCTTAGCGAGGATGGAAGCACGCATAGTGCTTGAGGTGCTCTCCCAACGGCTCCCTTCCTTACGACTCGTTGAGGACCAATCGCTTTCGTACTTTCCGAACATCACCTTTCGCGGCCCCGAAGCCCTCCACATCGCTTGGTAACGATACCTTTCCAGGGGGCTCGCCACCTTTGAGCTTCCGCCAAGTAAACAGAAAAGGTTAGACCGATATCTGCAAGCATCCGAAGCCAGAGGTCCGATCGCTACCTCAAGCAAAGTCGACCTCTGCGCCGCTAAGGTTTCGCTGTGCCCCATTTGATTGTTGAGTACTCGACCAATTTGGAATCCGTTGTCGACGTGGCGTCGTTGATCACCGCAATCCATCAAGCAGCACTACAAACTGGCATTGCCCCAATCGACGCCCTCCGCACACGCGCCGAACCACGAAGCATCTACCGGATCGGCGACGGACACTCCGACAGTGCGTTTGTTTCGGTTGCCGCTCGGCTCGGTGCGGGACGAACCCCTGAGCAGAAACATCGCTTCTTGGCCGCAGTATTGGAGGCGACAGAAGCCGTTCTCGGCACCAATGCGGCCAACGTAATGCTGAGTGTTGAGTATCAAGAAATTGACCCCGAGTTTCGTATCAACAAGAACAACGCACGGGACGCGATCAACGCACGCCAGGTCGTAAACGAAGCACCACCGTTCGCCTAGTGGCAGCCCTGGTGCTATTCATTAGCTTGCAGGCCAGAGCAACGTCGCCTGCGGCAAGCACCGCTGTCGACAAGTACGCATCGAGGTCGTCAGCGGCGATGCAATAGGATTCGGCTTGAAATACTTCGTACGCTTAAGGTCGAGCGGCTTTCCAGATCTCGTACTCATCTAGTCGCTCATCGGTTATGGGGAACACCCCAATGGTGCTTTCACCGGCTGCCACCCGCAAGAATGACCAGGCATCTCGGAGCTCCTGTTCCGCTGCATCCCGGGCTACTTCAGCCACCAGCGCTGCTGGAATAACCATCGCTCCATCGTCGTCGCCCACGATCACATCACCAGGCATCACCAACACGCCTGCGCAAGCAATGGGTACGTCAATATCGAGGGGAAGATGATCTCTGCTCAGCGTGGCTGCATGGGCAGATTGTAAGTACACCGGTATATCCAGTTCACGCACCGCAGTACTATCGCGTACGCACCCATCGGTAATAATCCCAGTTGCTCCTCGAGCCAATGCGCGCATAGATAGTACGTCGCCGATTGTTCCCGCTTCGGGGCTATCGCGTGCCTCAATCACCAGCACCTGACCGGGCTCGATCGTTTCCACGGCACGTCGTTGCGCGTTGACACCTTGTTGCAACGCAGGAACTAGGTCTTCTCTCATGGGAACATAACGAAGCGTTTTCGCCGTACCGATCATGCGTTGGCCATTCTTGATGGGCGCCAGACCGGTGAAGAACGTGTTGCGGATCCCCCTTCGCTGTAGCTGTGCAACCAACGTCGCCGTGGAGACGCTGCGCAATAGCTCCACAATTTCGTCGGTTAGCGGGGCAGGAAAGGATGACATTTGTTTGACCATAGTCTGGCGTTAGCTCGACGGCATCCGGCTGACGCCCAGGCCATCGGCACCCACCGTGATGGCCTTTTCATCCGAAGCCCTCTCCCGCAGGGGTTCTACGTTGCCATCAAGATCGAGCACACGGCTGGCTTCGTCATACCATCGAGGCACTACCGGGTTACCCCAAAAATCCCGGCGACGAGGATCGTTGACATCCCAACGCAGTGTTTGATGTCCAGGATCACCCGTGTAGTAATCGGTAGTGTAAATCTCCACGCGGTGCCCATCGGGATCACGAAGGTACAAATAGAACGCATTGGACACGCCGTGTCGGCCTGGCCCACGCTCCATACAGTCTTCTTCAGCAACCGCGCCCATCACGTCGGCCAGGTGCAAAATGTGATGTGCCGCGGGAACGGCAAATGCCAGATGATGTAAGCGCGGAGATGATCCCTGGGTGGTGGCCACATCGTGCACGGTTTGCTTGCGGAACATCCACGTGGCAAACAACTTGCCCGATGCGACATCCTCAATAGTTTCCGATAAGCCAAAGCCCAATTTGGAATACCAGCTGTACGAGCCTTCGACGTCGTCGGTAACCAGGTTGATGTGATCGAGCCGACTAATTGATGCGCCGGTTTGGAGGTCATAGCGCTGATGATGATGGCCGGTCCACTCGATTTCGTGGAAATACTCGACGACGAATCCAAACGGATCATGCACCCGAACCGTGGGACCAACCCCAAGCGTGGCTCCGGCCCGATACCTGCGAACCTTGCAACCCTGCCCAAGGTGAAAGGCCTCGGCCACATCAACATCTTCGGGAGTGCGCACTCGAAACGCAAACCGGGCACAAGCGGCAACGGGCCCAACCCGCAAAATCAAGCTGTGGTGAACGAACTCTTCGTGACCCCGCAAATACAACGAATCGGGCGTTTCTGCGCTCACTACAAACCCAAGCCGGTCCACCCAAAACCGGCGACTCGCCGCCAAATCAAGAACAATCAGCTCAGCGTATGCACAGCGAACAATGTCCGGCACCAGCTCGGAGACAGCATTCGAATCGACATCAGGAACGCTCGCATACGCTCCGGCTGAACCTTCAGCAAGGCCGATGACCGCAGCAATGCTCGATGAGACCCCGTTGAACGAATCGTTAGAAATGGCCACAGCCCGACGCTATCTTGCCCCGGTGGTCGGCGTAACGAACCACAACCAAAGCGCTTCGTTTCGCGACTTATCGCCAATAGAGGTACCGGGAATGAGGAATCGTGAGCCGCCGCCAACAGGGCGAAACCTTACCGCTCGCGGGCGAGGTCCATAGTGTCGTAAGCGCCAACCCGAGACCAACCGAGTTGTGTGAACGTTGGGTCCATCAAGTTATGGCAGTGCCCGGGTGAGTTAACCCATCCTTGGAGCATCGCAGTCGCATTTGGGTAGTTCCATCCAACGTTCTCACCCCAGGCATTCCACATGAACCCAGCCGCAGTGATGCGCTGCCCCCCATCCGAACCGCCTGCACCAGTGTGGGTCATCGTGCTGATTTGCATCTGGTAGCTCGACTGCACGCGTGCCGCTTCCTCCAACCTTGCGTCCCACACGAGCGCGGGGGCAGCAGAGAACGCCTGGGTTCCACACGAACGAGGCTGGCTTCGCACTTGGTTTACCATGGCCAACCATGTCACGGCGTTGCCACTTGCCTGTGGTGCTTGAGTTGGCGGGGTAGTTGCGGTGGTGGTTGTCGTAGCGGGAATCGTTGCCACGATTACCGGCACAGTCGAGGTGGTCGTAGTGGTCGTAGTGGTAGTGGTCGTAGCGTTCGTAGCGTTCGTCGTGGTCGTATTCGAAATGCTCGTAGTAGCCGTCGTTTCTGGCGTCTTGGTTGTTGAAACCGGGAGCGTGAAACTGGCAACGATGGGGTTTGGAGCAAATGTAGTTGCGGCAACCGGTTCCTGAGAGGAGGAAGTAGCTTTGATCTCAGGGGTCAGCAGCGGCGCAGTTGTAACAGAGGACAACAAAGGACCCGAGGACTTCGTTGTTGTCGCCAATACAAAAGGCTCTGCCACAATCAGGGCTAAGGCGGATGGAATCGTGGAACTACGCTCAACCGAAGAAGCAATCACCATCGGGTCGAAGGTTTGCGCAGCAGGAGCCGCTGAAACCGCAGTTTTTGCGGATGCGATCGTCGAGGCTAACCCCAAGTTGCACGTACTGGACATATGACGAACAAGCTGACGACTCAACACCGCGTAGTTCGCGCTAACCCGATGAAAAGCCATTCGTGCTTTCGATTTTGCCCGGGCGCTTTGCGCGGTTTTCAATGGCTTCCAAAGGAAACCCAATCGGGCCAAGTCCCCAACGCTTGATCGATAGGCAGGCGCAATTGGTCTGGGAGCCCATGCCCCTATTCGTTTTAGGCTGACCCGAAGATCGCTTATAGCAGCCGCTCCAGCAGCGAACGGGGTGGCACGCTCATCAAGCGCTAAAGACGGAGTGTGATCGGCGAATTCTGGGCGAACAACGGAGCAGTACCTCGAGAGGTGATTGGCGCGTTGAGGTTGCGCATCAGCGGGTAAAGTAGCCATAAATGCAGCTCCCATCAGCACCGACAAACTCAGAGCAGTAGCCCCAAGAGCGGAAATGGTTGGCCGAGAAACCCGAGCACTACTCATCGAACTACCATCGGCAGATTGCTACAAAAACCTTGAGTGCTTTCGACGAAAACGCCAACCCGAATCGATAACTCGGGTTGCGCAGGTCGTCACCGTGAGCAGAAGCGATCCGTCCACACGGCTGCTTACCGCACACGTTGTTCCACTACCCAATCACGCCGCGAAAGCGTCGAACACCGTATAAAGCGGAGCTACGAAAGCGGTCGGGTTACTCTACGTGCCAGGTTCCGTTGGAACGCAATAGTCCCTGCAAGTCCCCTGGCCCTTTGGCTTGTGAGGCCTGCAGTAACTGCCCAGCCATGTCTGAACCATAATCACTGCGTTCAACCGCCCTGAATATCCCTACTGGGGTGGGCGAATGGGTGTCCTGCGACAGCCTGGCGAGAGCGAAGGCCAGCGACGGATCTTCCCGATACGCGTCGTGAACTAAGAGCGCATCTTCGCCGACCTCACTCACCAACACCATTCGCAGTTGACCATCTTGTCCCATCACGATCCCCCGCTCCCCCTCCGACCCAAAACGAATCGGTTGGCCATGTTCAAGATCGATCAACATTGCGGACCGATTATCTCGACTGGTAATCGCTTCAAACGCACCGTCGTTAAACACGTTGCAGTTTTGGAGAATCTCAACAAACGAAGCTCCACGGTGATCGTGTGCCGCACGAAAGACCTTCATCATGTGCTTACGATCTAAATCATGCGTGCGCGCCACAAAACTGGCTTCGGCACCCAAAGCTACCGACAATGGGTTGAAGGGATAATCAAGCGAACCAAATGGGGTTGATTTCGTTACCTTGCCCTGCTCCGAGGTGGGCGAATACTGCCCCTTGGTAAGACCGTAGATCTGATTGTTGAACATCAAGATGGTGAGGTTGACGTTGCGGCGCAGAGCGTGGATGAGATGGTTTCCACCAATAGAAAGCCCGTCGCCGTCTCCAGTAATCACCCACACATCCAGATCCGGTCGCGCCAGGGCGATACCTGTTGCCACTGCCGGTGCTCTCCCATGGATGGAATGAATACCGTAAGTGTTCATATAATAAGGAAACCGGCTGGAACATCCGATTCCCGAAACAAACACCACATTCTCCGGGGCCAAACCCAACTCGGGCATGAGCATTTGCACCGCAGTAAGGATGCCGTAATCACCACATCCAGGGCACCAGCGAACCTCCTGATCGCTCGTCCAGTCTTTCTTCGAAGTCAACGCAACAGTTTCACTCATGACAACTCCTTTTCGATGACAGCTTGCAACTCGACCGCGGTAAAGGGGATTCCTTGTACCTTCGAAATGGCCTTAGCCGGAACAAGAAATTCTGATCTAACCACCCGGCAGAGCTGGCCCAAATTCATTTCCGGAACAATTATTTTCGGAAACCGATGGAGAACTTCTCCAAGATTGGGCGGGAACGGATTGAGGTGCATGAGATGCACCCATGCCACCTTTCGCCCTGATTCACGCACCTCGGCCACCGCAGCCTTAATCGCACCCCAGGTGGATCCCCAACCGAGCACCAGTAGCTCTGCGTCGGCGTCGCCCACCACCGCTGCCAGTGGAATGTCGTTGGCAATACCGGCAATTTTATTCGCGCGCAGATGAACCATCTTTTCGTGATTGTCGGGCGTGTAACTAATGTTGCCGGAGCCGTCCTCTTTTTCGATTCCCCCAACCCGGTGCATTAACGCCGGAGTTCCCGGAATCGCCCATGGCCTGGCCAGGGTTTCGGGGTCGCGCAGATACGGCCAGAATTCCATCTCTCCATCTGCACGCATATGATTGAGCTGCGTAGCAAACGGAACTGAAATATCGGGGAGCGCCGATAGGTCGGGCAGCTTCCAAGGGTGCGCGCCGTTGGCCAAATACCCATCGGATAGCAAAATGACCGGCGTACGGTACTTGAGAGCAATACGGGCCGCCTCAATCGCTGCCTCGAAGCAATGCGGGGGACTGTAAGCCGCTACAACCGGAAGTGGAGCCTCGCCATGGCGACCATAAAGCGCCATAAGAAGATCAGCTGCCTCAGTTTTCGTCGGCAACCCGGTCGAGGGACCCCCGCGTTGCACATCAATGATAAGCAATGGCAATTCGAGACTCACTGCGAGACTCATCGTTTCGCCTTTTAACGCAACACCTGGACCACTGGTTGTAGTTACCCCTAGGTGGCCCGCAAACGCCGCACCAAGGGCACTTCCAATTGCGGCAATTTCATCCTCGGCCTGAAAAGTTCTCACTCCAAAGTTCTTGTGTTTGGATAGCTCGTGCAGGATGTCAGAAGCCGGGGTAATCGGATAGGACCCAAGAAACACCGGCAGACGAGCGCATTGTCCGGCCGCAACAAGGCCCCACGCCAACGCCGTATTTCCCGTGATATTGGTGTACTCGCCCGCTGGGAGCCGAGCGGGGTCCACTTGAAACGGGTGGTCAAAGAGCTCGGTGGTTTCGCCAAAGTTGTACCCCGCACTGAACGCCGCCCGATTCGAGACTCGCACAAGATCGTTTTTGGCAAATTTCTCGTCGATCCATTCCATCGTTGAATCGATCGGCCTCGAATAGCACCAGGAGATGAGTCCAAGGGCAAAGAAGTTTTTTGACCGATCAGCATCGCGCTGCTTTACGCCTAGCGGGAGAACTGCCGCAACAGTAAGTGATGTCATGGGAACTTCGACCACTCGGTAGGCGGCCAGACTGTCGTCCAAAAGAGGGTTAGTGGAAAAACCCGCTTTGGTCAGATTTCGCTCGTCGAAGGTATCGGTATTCACAATCACGATCCCGCCGTGAACAAGGTGGTGAAGATCGGCCTTCAGTGCAGCGGGATTCATGGCGATCAGAACCGTTGGCGCATCCCCCGGTGTGGAGATTTCATGATCGGAGATCCGCACTTGAAAAGACGAAACCCCAGCCAATGTGCCTGCTGGGGCTCGAATTTCTGCTGGATACTCAGGAAACGTTGAAAGGTCGTTTCCGAACAGTGCACTTACCGAGGTGAATCGATCACCAGTGAGTTGCATTCCATCACCAGAATCCCCGGCGAAGCGAATGACGAGATCGGTGAGATGCTCTGCGGGTCTTGCTGTTGTATCGGTCATGATCCCTCCGGGACACTCCTACGTGTGTTGGAAACATACCCCGCTTCGCGCAGAACGTGTCGACTAAACCGGGAAAACTTACAAACGACCTTCATGCGAGGGAATCTTCGTTCTGGATCCCCGGCTCACTGAGCGAAATCACAGCGCGTGCCCAGGTCTGCCGGGCCGCGCGCTTTGATCTCGTCAATTGCGGGTCTACGAATAGCGCAGCGCCGCCTGGTTGAGGTCGACCAGAGGGAGAATGTCTTTCTCGGAATGATAATCCTGAGTGTGTAACCAGGGCGCATGGTCTCCTTGCTTCGGGAGCAGGTGAATGCCGCGCACAATGTACCCAGGGTTAAAGTTCTCCGGATCTACCCAGGGCAGCAGAGCCATGTTCGTATCCACACCAGTAAGCGTTGGCGTAACCACGTCGAGATGATGTTCGTCCATGTGGCCAAGCAATCGACAAACAAAATCAGCGATTAGATCCGCACGTAACGTCCAACTGGCTCGGAAGTAACCAAAGACCCACGCCATGTTCGGGACCCCGGTGAACATGGTTCCATGGAACGTTACGGTTGTACTGAAATCGAGCGGTTGACCGTCGACCGTGACGACAATGTCGCCGAGCACATTGAGGTCAAAACCCGTTGCCGTAACGATGATATCGGCTTCGAGAGTTTCGCCGGACTTGAGGGCAATTCCCGTTTCGGTAAACCTCTCGATCTCGTCGGTCACCACCGATGCCTTTCCATCCTTGACCGCATGAAAGAAGTCGCCGTTAGGCACGAAGGCAATCCGTTGACGCCAAGGGCGATACGAAGGCGAAAAGTGCTTCTCCATTGGATAGTCGTCACCCAGAATGGCCTTTACCCCCGCGAGGAGTTCGTTGCGCAAAAATTCAGGATCGGAGAATGAGAGCGCAGTGATGGTTTGACCATCGGCAAGAATTTTGCGGCGGACAATCTCGTGGATCCACACCGGGTCAATATCCAGCGCACGCAATTGATCCGCCAATTCATTCGCGTTTCGACCAGTGACGAAATAGGTTGGCGAACGCTGCAACATGGTGACATGGGAAGTATCTTCGGCAATTGCCGGCACCAGGGTTGCCGCTGTTGCCCCCGACCCAATCACGACCACCTGCTTGTCTTTATAGTCAAGGTCCGTCGGCCACAGCTGAGGATGCACAATCTGTCCTTGGAAAGAATCCATTCCAGGCCACTGCGGCGTGTAACCCTCGGAGTGCCGGTAGTAGCCCGAGCACATCCACAAGAATTTCGTTCGTACGCTTAGGGTTACACCGGTGTCGGTACGAGTGGCAGTGATCGTCCAGCGTTTCTCTGGGCTCGACCACGTTGCCGATTCGATACGGTGGTTGTAGAGAATATGTTTCTCTAAATCGTGCTCCTCGATAACCTCACCCATGTAGTGGAGGATTTCTTCGGCAGTGGCAATCGGTGCGCCCGTCCACGGTTTGAACCGGTATCCGAATGTGTACAGATCGCTATCGGACCGAATTCCTGGGTAGGTATGTGTTCGCCACGTGCCGCCAAAGTTGGATTGTGATTCGAGAACGACGAACGATGTTTCGGGACGTTGCTGGGTTAGATGGTAGGCCCCACCCACGCCAGAAATCCCAGCGCCGACGATAACTACGTCTATATCAAGCGTTTCAGGTTGCGCAGAACTCATCGTTTAAGCCTTACACACCCACACGCTTTCACCCAGTTTGCGTACTCTGAACACAGACCCTACGGTGCCGTGTGCGGTTCCTTTTCGCTTCGCGTTAACCGACCATCCGAGACTGACCCACCCAGAACGGGGCGCGAAGTTCGCGCTTTAAAATTTTGCCCGATCCGGTACGGGGTATCTCTTCCATAAACGTAATCGATCTGGGTACCTTGTAGCTGGTGAGGTGTTCACGCCCGTAGGCAATCACAGCAGCTTCATCAAGATCCACGCCGGGTTGCTTCACGATTACTGCGTGAACAGCTTCGCCCCATTCCTCTGAGGGAATCCCGAACACGGCAACATCGAGAACGCCGGGATGGGCTTCTAATGACGCTTCGATTTCCGCGGGATAGATGTTCACTCCCCCGCTGATTATCATGTCCTTCTTGCGATCACAAATATAAAAGTAACCCTCGCTGTCGCGATAAGCAATGTCACCAACGGTGTGATAGCCGCCGAGACGCTCATCCTCTGCGTACTTAGCTTCGGCGTTGTGATAGGTCTCGAACATTCCCGCAGAACGTACACACAACTCGCCGGTGTGTTCGGGCCCGATACCTTCTACGGAGTTGCCGTCGTCGCCGAGCAACACAATCTCCACGCCCGGCGCGGCCTGTCCGCACGAACCAGGTTTACGGCGCTGATCTTCGGGTTGAAGAATGCAGTTCACACCCATCTCCGTTGATCCGTACACTTCGAAGAGCGAGTCTTCAGGAAAGTCGGCGAGATACTTTTCCTTGAGCGCCATCGACCAGGGCGCAGCGTTGGCGACCATAAGCTTCATCGACGAAGTGTCATAGCGGGTTTTCACTTCAGCGGGAAGGGAACAGATAATGCGAATCGGTGCTGGGGCGGCGAACGTGGAATTCACTTTGTAGGTGTCAACGAGACGCATCCAGTCTTCGGCATCGAATTTGTGTTGCACCACTGTGGTGTTTCCTAGCAGTGCTCCGATGCTCATGAATCCGCTTGGACCTGAGTGATACAAGGGGCCGGTGGTGAGATACACGTAGTCCCCCTTCCACCGATACGTGGCGACCGAGGCAGCAAGTTGTTCTGGCGTTCCACGACCGCGTCGCACTGCGCCTTTTGGTTTTCCCGTGGTGCCCGAGGTGTAGATGACGGTTGCAGCATCATTGGCCGCTGGTTCTGCGGGGGCTTGCATGCTTACGGAACCAAGAAGTGCGTCGGCATCGAGCATGGCGTTCGGAACTGCGATGTGATGAAGGGCTGCGTCATAAACAAGCACATGGGTGACTTTTGGAAGGTCATGTTTGATCTGCGAGATGAGATCTGCATACGGCGCATCAACCCACACCACGGTCGCATCGCAATTGTCGATAAC
>JAYUVJ010000182.1:0-5238 GCA_043754155.1 Acidimicrobiia bacterium | reverse complement strand
GTGTACTGGATCGAACAACGTTACAACTGGTATGTGAACCTAGGAATTCCAGCTGGTCAGTTGCGCATCCGCCCTCATGATGCCGACGAGCTGAGTCACTATTCCTCTGGTACTTCCGATGTGGAATTCACTTTCCCGTGGGGTTGGGGAGAGCTGGAGGGCGTAGCCAATCGTGGAGATTTTGACCTCACCCAGCATTCAAATGCATCCGGTGAAAAGCTTGACTACTTCGATCAAACCACCGGTGAGCGATATCGTCCCCATGTAATCGAACCGGCTGCTGGTGCCACACGCACGATGATGGCGTTCCTTCTGGCAGCATATGACGAAGAGGAAGTCAACGGTGATACCCGCACGGTCTTGCACTTGCATCCTCGCATCGCTCCGTACAAAGTTGCCGTGCTGCCGCTGTCAAAAAAGCCGGAACTTTCTGAAATGTCCCGAGCGGTGCTGAAGTCTTTGCAACCCCACTTCATGTGCGATTACGACGATACCCAGAACATTGGCAAGCGTTACCGTCGCCAAGATGAGGTGGGAACGCCGTACTGCATCACCGTCGACTTCGAATCGCTCGTAGACGGAGCTGTGACGGTGCGTGAACGCGATTCGATGACCCAAGAACGTATCGCCGTTGCTGATCTCGTGGCCTATCTGCACCCAAGGATCTCGATCTAGCCGGTATTTACTAAATTCGCCCGGCAGAATCTGATGCGGGCTCTCGACTCTCTTACCTGGGTGAGAACAACGTTGTCCGTTCGGGTGAAAGGAGCCCGGCGGCGGCGTTGATGCGGTTTCTCGACGGCCAACGTTGGATCGTCGGTGGGATCACTCTTGTGGACAGCGAACCGCATTTGGGGAATACTCGCACAAGGGCCACGACGGTGTGTCCCGAGGCGATCTCAGGGATTCTGAGGTCTGGCGACAGGAGTGATTGTGAAATCGAAAGACGTCGTGTTGGAACATTTGGGTGCGATCCCGCTGTTTGGGGCCTGTACCGATAGGCAGTTAAAGCAAGTGCGCAGGCTGCTTGATGAAGTCAACGTTCCCGCTGGAAGGGTGCTGGTGAAGGAAGGCGGCACCGGGTACGAATGTTTCATCATTGTTAGTGGCCATGCCGAGGTATCCATTGGCGATGAGGTCATTAGTCGTTTTAGGGAAGGGGAATACTTCGGTGAGCTTGCATTGCTTGACAAGCGCCCGCGTTCAGCAACCGTTACGGCGACCACGGATTGCACGGTCATGGTCCTCACCCAACGCGAGTTTGCCAAGGCGCTGGACACCATCCCGGGACTGTCGGCCAAGGTGTTGGAGAACTTGGCCCTTCGTTTGCGAGAATCCAACCGTCGAGCTCTCGAACACTAAGGCAACAGCTTAATTTGCTCGCCTTGACTCGCGTTCTGTGCGGTTTGAGGCCCGTCAAGTTTAGATGTCGCGAGAGTCGCTCTTGCTCGCAATGAACGCTAAGCGTGCATGGAGTTGCCGCCACAAGGTCGTTGCGGGAAGTGAAACAACGCACAAAGAAAATGTGATGTTCGGGTTGCTGGCGCGCCTAGCTGTAGGTCAGCGCCCGCTATCCTTGCGGGCGCCATGGCTACTAACTCGATCAATCTGACGTACGCATTCGACCACAAGCACAAAGTTGCTCCGATGAAGCTAAAGGATCTTCTCGGTGGTAAAGGTGCGAACCTAGCGGAGATGACCTCGGTCCTCAAGCTCCCGGTTCCTCCCGGCTTCACTATCTCGACCGATGCCTGTCGCACCTACATGGTGTCGGGCTGGGCCAAGGGTCTTGATGCCGAAATGGCTGCGCAGATTGCCAAGATCGAAAAGCAAATGGGCGCGAAGCTCGGCGATCCAAAGAACCCTCTCCTCGTGTCGGTCCGCTCCGGCGCCAAGTTCTCGATGCCTGGGATGATGGACACGGTTTTGAACCTCGGTCTCAACGACAAAACCGTTGTCGGCCTCGCCAAGTTGTTTGGTGACGAACGTTTCGCCTACGACTCGTACCGTCGTTTTCTGGCCATGTACGGACGTATCGTGCTCGGCGTCGAAGGCTCGTTGTTTGAACACGCTTTTGAAGCGGCCAAGAAGAAGGCCAAAGTTGCCAACGATGCAGCAATTCCTGGCGACGTACTGAAGGCGCTTTGTGAGGATTACAAGGCCATCGTGAAGAAGGCCACCAAAGCCGAATTTCCGCAGGACCCTAAAGTGCAGCTCAAGGGTGCGGTTGAGGCTGTCTTCAAGAGCTGGAACGGCGCACGTGCGATTGCCTACCGTGTTCGCGAACGCATCGCCCATGATCTTGGTACGGCCGTAAACGTGCAGACCATGGTGTTTGGTAACCGCAATGACAACTCCGGCACGGGCGTGGGCTTCACCCGCAACGCCTCAACTGGGGACAACGTTCCCTACGGTGACTACCTCACCAACGCCCAAGGCGAAGACGTGGTTGCCGGTATTCGCAACACCGAAACCCTCGATGACCTAAGGGCCACTTTCCCCAAGTCACACGCTGAATTGATGGAAATCTTTGATCGTCTCGAAGCGCACTACACCGACATGTGTGACACGGAGTTCACTATCGAAGAGGGCAAACTGTGGATGCTCCAAACACGTGTTGGGAAGCGCACCGGTGCAGCAACACTGAAGATGGCCGTCGATATGGCCACCAAGCCATCGGGCAAAACCAAGTGGAAAATCTCCAAAGAAGAAGCCATCATGCGCGTTGGTGCCGATGCGCTCGATCAGGTGCTGCACCCACAGTTCGCTACCAAGGGTGTTGTGCTGGCCAAGGGTCTCGGTGCATCACCGGGAGCTGCTGTTGGCAAGGTGTACTTCACCGCAGATGATTGTGTAAACGCGGTTGAGGCTGGCGAAAAAGTTATCTTGGTTCGTAACGAAACCAGCCCAGAAGACGTACACGGCATGATGGTCGCCGAAGGCATCCTCACATCGCGCGGTGGCCTCGTAAGCCATGCAGCCGTAGTGGCCCGCGGTTGGGGAACACCAGCCGTGGTAGGCGCTGAATCCGTAAAGATCAGCAATGATGCCCAGTTTGAAGTTGCTGGCGTAATCGTCAAAAAGGGCGACGTTATCTCTCTTGACGGTGCCACTGGCGAAGTTATGGTTGGTGCACTCGAGCTTGCGGCATCGAAGCCGCCAGCAGAGTTCGACATCATCCTGGGCTGGGCCGACGTCATACGTAAGGGTAGCAAGAAGGTACGTGGACTTAAGGTTCGCGCTAACGCCGACAACGGCCCGGATGCTAAGAACGCTGTTGGATTCGGCGCTGAAGGTATTGGCCTTTGCCGCACCGAGCACATGTTCCTGGCCGAAGACCGTCTGCCCATCGTTCGCGAAATGATTTTGGCCGAGAATCCAAAAGAAGAAGCGAAAGCTCTTGAGAAACTTCGTAAAGCCCAAAAGGCCGACTTCGAAGATATTCTCCGCGAGATGGATGGCTTGCCTGTCACTGTTCGTTTGCTCGATCCTCCGTTGCACGAGTTCCTGCCGTCTACTGAAGAGTTGAAGATCAAGAAGGCCACCGTTGGTCTCGATGCCACAGAAGAGAAGCTGCTTGAAGCGGCCGAGGCTTGGCACGAGTTCAACCCAATGATTGGTACCCGCGGCGTTCGTTTGGGTGTCGTAAAGCCTGGCCTCTATGCGATGCAAGTACGTGCACTTATGGAAGCTGCGGCTGCTCGCGTCAAGAAGGGTGGGAATCCAGTTATCGAAGTCATGATTCCGCTTACCGTTACGCGTGAAGAGTTGGCCTGTGCTCGTGGCTGGTGCGAAGAAGCCATCACCGAAGCAAAATCGAAGATGGATCCAAAAGCCGCAAAGCGTCTCGACGTAACCATTGGCACCATGGTGGAAACCCCTCGTGCTGCGGTCCGTTCCGATGAAATTGCCGAAGAAGCCGATTTCTTCTCCTACGGCACCAATGACCTTACCCAGATGACGTTTGGTTTCAGCCGTGACGACGTTGAAGGTCGCATGATGACCGCGTATTTGGAACAGGGTCTGCTCAAGCGCAATCCGTTTGAAACCATCGATCAATCTGGTGTTGGCGCACTTGTAGAGCACTCGGTTCGCTACGGTCGCAAGACCAAGCCTGGCCTCAAGCTCGGTGTTTGTGGCGAGCATGGTGGCGATCCTGAGTCGATCATTTTCTTTTATAACGCCGGGCTTGATTACGTTTCGTGCTCACCTTTCCGTATCCCGATTGCTCGCCTTGCTGCTGCTCAAGCGGTCTTGGGTGCAGGCGGAGGAGCCGCACGCACCGCCTAAGCGGACAAGACATTCCTCAGACTCGTAACGTCTAGAAAGATCAAGCGCCCGCCCGAACGGAATCGTTCGGGCGGTTTGCATTTTGTAACCATAATTGGTCTTGACGGCTATAACTGGTGTTGTTCGAGAGCTTTTTCTGACGACATCGCAAGCATCAGCAGCGTGCGTAGAGTGCTTCCCGGCCGACCGGCCAACAGGCGAATCCCAAAGCTCGCAAGGGTTTCGCCGAAAGATGTGCTCCACTCGTTTGGCGAGGTAAGTGTGGAGGACAACACCACCAAATCAGCGTGTACGTCGACCGAAAACTTTGCTAAGTCTTCAAAAGGCGTATCAGCACCTAGATGATGCACTTTCCAGCGATCCTCACGCAGCACTAGCGCCGCCATCACTGAAGGCAAACCGTGGAGTTCGCCGGGAGGAGTGGAGACCACGGCAGTGCCCCGCGGTCTTCCCCTGGGTTGGATGGCAAGTCTTCCAAGCATTCTTTCGAGTATGGCGGTGGCACGATGCTCTTGAGCGACCGAAACAGTTCCGTTATGCCATTGCTCACCAATGTTTTGCATGCAGGGAGCAAAAAGTTTTTCGCAAAGATCGATCAGCGGGACATTGCCATCGCTTAGGCGGTCGATCATCGCGCGAGCACCGAGTTCGTTACCGTCGCGAAGTGCGGCTTCGAAACGTGTCAACTGAGCGGCCCAATCTCGAACTCGCAAACTTATCGGAGGTGCGGCTGGTGCGAGTCGAAGAGCGAGAAACCGCTCCACTTCCCCGGCCTTAACTTCATAGGAACCCTGAATCTTGCCGGCGATTAGCTCCCCGTCGCGTACCCATCGGTAGGCGGTTTGGTAGTGGACTCCCAAGGTGTCGGCGGCCTCTTTTAGGTTCATACATTCTCGCCATCCTTCACGTTGCAACCAGATTTGGACGGAAAAGCCCAAGGTTCGACTA
>JAYUVJ010000181.1:0-4303 GCA_043754155.1 Acidimicrobiia bacterium | reverse complement strand
GCGGGGGTGACGCCGAACACGTACCAAATTGCTAAGGAAGGCCTGGTGGAGCTGGGAGGGCCGGTAGACTTTCCCGAATGCTCGACGTTGCCAATCTCCGCATTGACCTCGGGCATCGGGTGCTCCTAAACGATGCCACGTTCCGTTTGCAACCTGGGGAAAAAGTGGCCCTCGTTGGTCCCAACGGTGCAGGCAAAACCACGCTACTCAAAACTTTGGCTGGCGAACGGGTCCCCAATGTTGGCACGGTAAGCCGCCCGGATCATTGGGGATGGCTGCAGCAAGACGTTTCGGCTCGCACTGAGGACATCGACAAAATGTCCATTGACCACCTACTGAATGCCAGTCCACTTACCGAAATGGCCGAGCAGCTCAAAGAGTGGCAAAACCGTATTGAAAAAGCTGGCATCGATATGGGCGCTGGAATTGACGGGGCCGACGAAGCACTCGACAAAGCGGTTTCGAAGTTCTCTAACTTAGAAGAGCGTTACCGCACGCTCGGTGGCTATCAGGTGGAAGCCGAAGCCGAGCGTATTGCTGCTGGAGTGGGGCTCGATGAAGACGCGCTGCTACGAGCTGTTGGAACACTCTCGGGCGGTCAACGCAGACGGTTGGAACTGGCCCGTTTGTTGTTGGCGGGTGGCGATCTGCTCATCCTTGACGAACCCACCAACCACCTCGACGTAGAGGCAAAAAAATGGGTTATGGAGTTTCTTCGCAAAGCCAAAGCCACCGTACTGGTAGTGAGCCACGATATTGATTTGATGGACTCAGCCATAGACCGGGTTCTTGCCCTAGAAGCGGCAAATATTGAACAGTACAAAGGTACGTACACACAGTTTCTCAAACAGCGTGAAGAACGCGAAATGTTACGTGCACGCGAATCAGCAAACTTTGGCAAAGAAATAGCTCGTCTCGAAAAGACGGTGGAAAAGTTCGCTAAGGCCAACGCCACCCACGCAGCGAAACGCAACTCGCTCCTGAAGCGTATGGAGCACATGCAAAAGGCCCGTGGCCCCGAAGTGATGGCCGTGAAGCGTCGCGTGATGCGGGTGAGGTTCCCTGAGCCTGCCCGTGCTGGCGATCGTGCTCTTACTGTTACCGGCTTAGAAAAAGCCTTCGGCGAAGATGTGATCTTCACCGACGTGAGCTTTGAAGTGCGTCGCGGTGACGTGTTCTTGGTGCTGGGCCTCAACGGTGCCGGTAAAACCACTTTGCTGCGGTCGTTGGCTGGCGTGTACAAAAACGAAGTTGGCGACATCAAAATCGGTGCCAACGTCAAGCTTGGTTTCTATGCGCAGGAACACGAAGACATCACCGCTGATCGTTCGGTAATTTCGCTCTTGCGTGAAATGGACCCCAGCGTTCAGGACCCCACGCTGCGGGGGATCCTTGCGCACTTTGGAATGGTGGGCGATGTGGCCGATCAGGCTGCGGGAACCCTCAGTGGCGGTGAGAAAACCAAGTTGTCGTTGGCTCGTTTGATGATCGGCAAATCCAACGTGTTGCTGCTCGACGAACCCACCAACAATCTCGATCCTTCGTCACGTGAAGCCGTGTTGGCCGCGTTGCAGAACTACAAAGGCACCATCATTCTCGTATCCCACGATACGGAGTTTGTAACCCAGCTTGCCCCCACCGGCGTATTGATGATGCCTGAAGGCACTCTGCTGCACTTCGACGAAAAGATGCTCGATCTCATCGAACTCAAGGAATAAGCCGCTGGCGTCTCGACTCGGGTTAGACAAGGTCGGTAGATGCTCGAACCCCCCTCGTTGTGCTGAAAGACTAGGTCGATGAGCACGATCCATCAATGGCCGATGGCCTTCGACAATGCTAGTCCTGCACTTCGCGATGTGGTTGATCATCTGCTTTCCCAACCCGAGGAGTTGGGGGTTACCCAAGCGTTGTTGGTGGCCCATCGGGGACGCCTAATTGCCGAGGGATACGGTCCAGATACCTCGGCCGATTCCACATTGATTTCCTGGTCGATGGCCAAGAGCGTCACCCAAAACCTATTCGGTCTGATGGTTGGCGACGGTTTGCTGGCTATTGATGACCGCGCCCCAATTGCTGAATGGGCCAATGATGAGCGTGCCTCCATTACCATTCGTGATCTGCTGGCCATGCGAAGTGGTCTGCGATTTGTCGAAGACTACGTGGACGATTCGATTTCTCACTGCATCGAGATGCTTTTCGGTGCAGGTAAAGATGACGTGGCGGGGTACGCCGCATCACAACCGCTAGAACGTCCCATTGGTTCGCAGTTCAGCTACTCAAGCGGCACGACCAACATTTTGTGTCGGATTGCCTCACAGCTTCTCGGCCCCGGGCCAGCAGGCGTGGGTCAATATCTTAATGAACGACTCTTCGGACCGTTGGGTATGACCAGCGCTGTGCCTAAATTCGACGAGGCAGGAACCTTTATCGGTTCATCGTTTTTATACGCTACCGCTAGAGATTTCGCTCGGTTCGGTGAGTTCAATCGCCTTGATGGAGTTTGGGGCGGCAAACGTTTACTGCCCGAAGGTTGGGTTTCCTATGCGCGCACACCAACTCCGGTGCCTGAAACCGAAAACTATGGTTACGGAGCGCAATGGTGGCTGTGGCAGTGGACGGATTCCTTTGCAGCCCATGGCTATGAGGGCCAACGAATCTTGATCGTGCCCGAGGCAGAGCTCGTTGTGGTGCGGCTGGGCAAAACGCCCGAACCGGCCAATGCGGTACTACGTTGCGCGCTTGAGGCGATCGTTGCTGCACTTCTTGGTCCAGAGGGCAGCTCAACGGGCAGTTCCGCCGCTGGTTCGATTTCGTGACCGAACCGGCCACTTTGGAACCAGAGCCGTGGCCTGGATGGTCGGCCCCGGAACCTGCGCAAACAACGATAGAGATGGCATTGTGCCCGAAATTGCGGGCGACGTTGGAATCTAAATTATTGGAGCCGGAGTCGTTGGAGCCTGAGTTATTGGAGCCTGAGTCGCTGGGTCTCGAGTCGTTGCCAACGCCGGCCAGCGACGCGATGCTGGAACCGCGCAGAGATACCTCGACCAAACTTATTCGCGAAGTTTTGCCCGTTCAGGGCAACTTCCTTTTTCGTCGAGTTCCTCGGTGCCTGGTGGTTTTTGGTCTGCTCTTGTTTGTCGGGGTCTTTGCTTCCTTGCATCTTCGCAACCATCGGGCTTTTGGTTCTCTGGCCTATGACACGGCTATCTATGACCAAGCTGTTTGGTTAATGGGGCGAACCGCTAACCCGTTCATGACCGTCCGCGGTTTGTATGTGCACGGACATCACGTCAATCCATTTCTTTTTGTGCTGGTCCCAATTTCTTGGCTTGGTGGGGGCGCCGAGGCATTCCTGGTTGCGCAAACCGTGTGCTTTGCGCTGGGTGCGATCCCGATATTTGGACTCACCCGATATTTGATCGCCGGTGCGCCCGGCGTTGGATCGACTTCGTTACCGAACGGAAGTCGTGGGCTTCGATGGTTGCAACCAACATCGAACTCCGGAGCCGAATGGTTGGCTGCGGGCGTTGCTCTTGCCTATCTCGGCAGTCCAATGATCCAATGGATCAACTGGGCACACTTTCATCCCGAGTCGTTCGCTACACTGCCGTTTCTTTGCGGCTGGTGGGCGATGCTACGTCGGAGGTGGGGGTGGTTTGGGCTATGTGTGGCGATCCTTATTAGTACACGCGAAGAAACGGCTTTGGCGGTGACGATGATGGGCGTGGTGATGTTGTGGCGCACTTTCACACTTCGCCGAGGCGCAAGCCTTCTGGCTGGAAAGCGACCTAGTTCGGCAAAAAGTGGTTGGACTCGAATGCTCCGCCGATGTTTTGCCGCTCCTCCCGATGTTGTTCTGCGAGATGCAGAAATCTCTACTTCTCCTAGCAACGGTGCCGCCGATCCAGTGATGTCGGCCGAAGATGTATCGATTCACTCGCGCCGTCAGTATTTTCCAGGGGTGGCCACGAGCTTGGTCGGTGGTGGATGGTATTTACTTTGTACACGGATTATTTTGCCAAAGTACAACAACGGACGACCGCCGTACTATCTCAAGTCGTTCTTTGGATCGTTTGGTGGCTCGGTCGGTGGAATCGTCAACACTTTTTTTACCGATCCCGGCAAGATCATCAGCCTGGCCACAAAGAAAGACCGCCTTGACTATTACTGGGCGCTGGGACGTCCGGTCGGGTTTCTGTTTTTGCTCTCCCCGGTGCATCTGCTGATGGTGTTGCCATCCATGCTGTCCAACGTGCTCACCGACAGCCAATATCCGCGGCAAATCGAATACCAATACGCG
>JAYUVJ010000180.1:0-14281 GCA_043754155.1 Acidimicrobiia bacterium | reverse complement strand
GCGAGCAACGTTGGATTGCCCTCGCGTGTGAGAACGACACGCAACGCAGGGCTTTGACGGTGTTGGTTGGCGGGCTCGATGATGCGTCGATTTCGAAATGGACTGCTGCGCACCAGGTGGACTCAGCGGCCTCGACACTTCAGGCGGTTGGTGTTCCGGCGCATCCCGTGCAGAACTCTCCAGAATGTCTTATCGATCCACAGTTGTTGCATCTGGGGCACTTCATTGAGCTTCCGCATTCCGAGATGGAAACCGTAACCATCGAGGGATCCCGCGTGCGCTTTTCGGCTACTCCGGCCGTGGTCTCCGCCGCGGCACCTACTATTGGTCAGCACACCTACGAAGTACTCACAGAATTTCTCGGATATAGCGATGACCGCTTCTCCGAACTCCTAGTCAGCGGTGCACTGGAGTAACCTGAAAATTAGGATATCTTGGGGGCGTCAGCGCCGAGGAACTGGGTCCGGAGTTCGCGCTTGAGGACTTTGCCGGTGGCGTTTCGAGGCAGCGCTTCCACGATGGCAATGTCGTTGGGCACCTTGAACTTCGCCAATCTGGTCACACAATGTTCAACGACGGTGGCTCGGTCAATCTTCGTCCCCGGTTTGAGTGCGATGACGGCTAGCCCTACCTCGCCCCATTTATCGTTGGGCACACCAATAATGGCGGCTTCTGCCACTTGTGGAAGTTGGTAGAGCACGTTTTCGATTTCGGCTGGGTAGACATTTTCGCCGCCGGAGATGTACATGTCTTTCCAACGGTCGACGATGTACACAAAACCTTCATCATCGACCTTTGCGGCATCACCGGTCTTAAGCCAACGTCCTTCGAAACTAGCTGCGGTGGCGTCGGGTCGGTTCCAGTAGCCGGGCGTAACGTTGGGCCCGGCAATCCACAACTCACCGATTTGTTCGGCTCCGCAATCGGCACCTTCTTCGTTAACGATGCGAATCTCGGTGTGCAGCAAACATTTTCCGGTAGAACCGATTTTGCGCAAGGCATCTTTGGGATCAAGGAAAATACAAGCGGGGCTGGTTTCGGTCATCCCAAATCCCTGAACTAACAGAATTCCCCGTTCAGCCCAAACCTCCATGATCGTAAGCGCGCATGGTGCCCCACCGACACCGGCCACTCGAAGCCTAGAGAGGTCGGTGGTTTCAAAATCCGGATGCTGCATCATGAATTGATACGGGGCAGGCACGCCAAAGAAGTGAGTGATGCCTTGCTTGGGATCACCAATGAGCGCTAGGGCACCACCTGGATCAAACGACTTCATGATAACGACAGTGCCGCCAGCGTGGAGAACTGGGTTCGAGTAACAGTTCAAGCCGCCGGTATGGAATAACGGCAGCACGCTGAGATGCACGGTGTCTAGCCCGATACCGCCTGGAATGCCGAGGTTGATCGCATTCCAGAAGTTCATGCCGTGCGTGATCATCGCTCCCTTCGGATTCCCTGTCGTTCCCGAGGTGTACATGATGGTGATCACATCATCGTGGGTGAGTTCGGCACGGTTCACGCTCTCGCCGACGAAGCTCGTCAACGTCTTTTCATACGGATTCTCCTCGGCGCTTTTAGCCGAATCAATCTCGAGCAATGCACCAATGTTGCAACGATCTTGCAGCTCCTTTGCTTCCTTCTCAAAGCTCGAATCATGCACAAGCAACGCGGGCGAACTGTCGTTGAGAATGTATTCCAACTCGGTGACGGTAAGGCGCCAATTCAACATCACGGCAATCGAACCGGTACGTGCACAGGCGAATTGGATGTCGAAAAACTCAATGCCATTGTTGGCAAGTACGGCCACGCGATCGCCACGACCAACGCCGAGCGAACCAAAGTAGGCAGACACTGCTTCGGCCCGTCGGTCAAGGTCGCTGTAGGTAAAGCTTCGCCCCGTGCCGAGATCTCGAATCGCCTCTTTCTCACCGCGATTGTTGGTGTGATGACTGAGCCAGTCGTACGCCGTGATTGCACCGTTGCTGGGCGGACGTGAGGCGGTCATTGACTGCACCTGCGCTGGATCCGAAACAAACACGGTGGGTTTCGACGACATTGACTTCTTCTCCATCGGGACGGCAACAAGGTTTGCGCCTCAACCTAGCGCCCAGGCAGGCCATCGAGCCACCCACAAAGCATCGGAATGAGTCAACACGTTCGTGTTTTCGTTCCACCAAGCTCAGGCACACCGCCGATCAGCACCTCAAAGTAGATTTAGGGCACGGCGGGCGCAACTTCGGCGATGAATCTGACGAGACCTTCGAGGCGTCGGTCTGGGCCACCGCGACCGGTGATGTCCAACAAAATGTGGTCGTAGCCCAACGAGCGAAGGCGGGCCGCCGATTCGGTCATCTGTTGCACTGAGCCGGCGATTGACTTCTCCGGGTTCGCTTCACCATCAAGGTCGAGGTAAACACGCGTCGAGAAACCAACCTCCGCAGGGTCACGGTTGATGGCCTCGCACGCTGCAATCACTCCGTCTCGATGGGCCACTAATTGCGCTTCGGTTTGGAATGCCGCATGGAAAACGTCACCGAAGCGGGCGGTTCGATGGTATGCGGGCTGACTATCTCCGCCGACCCATACCGGGATTCGCTCTGCAGCCGGGCGAGGAAAAAACCCGAGGGACGGAAACTTCGTGTACTTACCATCGTAGGCAGGCCAGTCTTCGCCGAAGAGCTTCTCGAACGCTTCCAACTGTTCATCGGCTCTCGCCCCACGGTGATCGAAGGGCATCTGCAATGCATCAAACTCCTCCTTCATCCAGCCGACGCCAACACCTAAGAGCGCCCGGCCGTTTGACAGCGCATCGAGCGACGCCCACGCTTTGGCGGTTTGCACAACCGGCCGGTATCCAAGGATCAGCACGGTGGTTCCGAGTAGCACCCGCTCGGAAATGGCAGCGGCGTAAAACAAGGTTCCAATGGGATCGAGCCACGGCATACCCGGAGGCGCGGGAAACGACCCATCATCGGTGTAGGGATACTTGGCATCAATGACCTTTGGCCACGCAATATGGTCGCTGCTCCATACCGAATGAAGCCCGATCTGATCACACGTCTTGACGAACGTGGTCAGATGCTCGGGTGTGGCCTGGCGGCCAAGATGCGGAAGATGTGCGCCCCAATCCATAATCAGCACCGGCCCGAGGGGAAGACCGAGAAGTGCGCCCCCGACGGTCCGCGAACTGCGAAGGCAGAGTCGAGTGTGGATTCAAGTGTGGATTCGAGTGTGGATTCAAGTCGCATGTTGTTCAATGCCCTAGCGTCCGACGAAGGTGGGATCGGTTTTGGCGACGAAGGCAGCGACGGCACTTCGGTGATCTTCGGTGAGCATGGTGGTGACCATGTTGGTCGCTTCGGAATCGAGACACGTGGCGAGATCGGCAATCAGTGCCCGGTTAATGTTCTCCTTGATGGCACGATTCGCGAGGGTAGGGCCGGCTGCGATTCGTCTGGCGAATGCTCGCCAATCTTGATCGAAGTCGCTATCGGCGAACACGCGATTCACGATGCCAAGTTCCGCAGCTTCGCGGGCGGTCAGCCTTTCACTGAGTACGTAGAGTTCCTTGGCCTTCGAAGGGCCGACGAGTTGGGTCAGGAAATAACTTCCACCGAAGTCGCCAGACGCACCGATCTTCGAGAACGCCGTCACAATCACAGCCTTTTCCGTCGCCACTCGAAAATCGCAAGCCAGCGCGAATGACAGGCCGGCTCCCGCTGCAGCACCAGGAAGCGCTGCGACGGTAATTTTCGGCAAACGATGAATTGCCAAGGTCGTTTGTGCGTGCAGTTGGCGAAGGTGGTCGATGGCTACCGTTGGTGACTGTCTTGGCGCTCGTCCTTCATCGCGTTTGTGGCCCTCGGCGAAACCTTTGACATCGCCTCCAGCATTGAAGGCCCCACCCTCACCGGTGATCACCAGGCAGCCAATGGTTGGATCGGTGGCGATCACCGGCAATGCCATTTCAAAGCCCACATACATGGCATCGGACAACGCGTTTCGACTCGCGGGTCGGTTGAAGCTCAACACCGCCACGCCATCCTCGACCCAGCCCAACAAGTCTTCCGTTCCAGTTTTCAACGCTCGACGTTTGCTCATGGCGTTGATCGTAGAAGTATCGCGTGCCTTGCGCCAGCCCGTCGGTACCTCGGTCGGGCCTTTGGCTGCCTGATCGCTGCTGCCGTTGTCCGCTCACGGCCTTCCTGTGCGGACACGACGGAAAATCCAAGTGTGGCGAAAGTGCACGCTCGCGTGCCGATATGCACGTCCTGATCCACACACAAGCGTGCACTTCCGCGCACGCTCGCGTGCCGATGTGGCGGCGAGGTCTCGGGAAAGTTCACCCCATTGATGTGCTTCAGAAACGAAGATCGGCGATGGCCTGCAGAACCTCGGAGTGAAGCGCTTCGGGGATGTTCAAAGCCGTCAGCATGGTGTTGAACCCGGTCGCCTCATCGTCATGGGTAGTCGCCGTCCCGATTGGTCCGGCAGCAATTTGTCCTCGATCCCAAGCCACAGCACAGTCAACGATTTCCAAACCCCATCGGCGCTCGACATATGCCAGTGTGCCGTGAAGAGATTTCCGTTCGAGGATCTCAATCACGCCGGCGCTAAGCAATTCAAATCCCTCCATGGCATTGATCGAAGGAGTGCGAGTCAAATCGTCAATATCTTCACGCCATGGCTGTGTCATCCCCACTGCCGCCAATCCATGCGGCAACACCCGTAGGCGCGCATAGGTTTTCCAATCGCCTGCCAACGACTCAATCACTTCGGCCAAGCCAACGATTCCAGCGAACGACCCGCCAATTCGAAACATACGCTTACAGACTAAACCGAGATCAGGTCCACCGTCAGCAACGCCGCTTTGTCAAAAGTGGCAACAACAGTTTGAATGAGTGCAATCGAGCACAGTTCCTTTTGAGGACCAAAGCCTGCTTGGAAAGACGACCGATCAGCGGAGCTGCTTGGAAAGACGATGGATCAGCGAGGTACGATCACTCGTATGGAAACTGTGCTCTTTGATGTTGCCGATGGAATCGCTACCGTGACGTTGAATCGTCCGGATCGTTTCAATGCGTTGAATCTGCAGATGGCTCAGGATCTCTACCAAACGGCTATTGCTTGCGGCGAGGACCCCGCCATTCGGGCCGTTGTCATCACCGGTGCCGGGAAAGCGTTCTTTGCCGGCGGTGACCTGAGTGCGTTTGCTGAGGCGGGCCCAAAGCGTGGTGCATTGATTCGAGAAATGACTGCTTCGTTTCACTCAGCCATTTCGCGGTTTAACTCCATGGACGCTCCGGTAATTGCTGCAGTCAACGGCGTTGCTGCCGGCGCTGGATTTTCCATGATGTTGTCTTGCGATCTAGTGGTGGCTCGTAAATCAGCCAAGTTCACCATGGCCTATACCAAGGCAGGATTAGCGATCGACGGCGGCTCATCGTATTTTTTGGCGCGCATCGTCGGCCTTCGCCGAGCGCAGGAGTTGATGCTTACCAACCGAACTCTTTCTGCCGACGAAGCCCTCGAATGGGGCCTCCTCACTCGAGTCGTCGAGGACGTGGATTTTTCTGCATCCGTAAGCGCACTTGCATCTGAAATCGCCAGCGGTCCAACACGCTCGTTTGGTGCCGCTAAACGCCTCATCCGACGGGGGCTCGACGAATCGCTGGAGTCGCAGATGGAGTGGGAAACCGGCGAAATGGCTCTGGCCTCGCTCCGCAAAGACGGACTTGAAGGGGTCGATGCATTCCTCAACAAACGCGCCGCAACCTTCACCGGCGAATAGAAGCGGGTAAAAGAAGGTCGAGTGCGTCATACTTTGAGTATGACCATTTTGACTACGATGAAGGTCTCTACCGCTACTAGGGACGAGCTGAAAGCAATCGCCGACAAAGAAGGACTCACTCTCGACGCAGCGCTGAGGAAGTTGTTGCGTTTGGAGCGGCAGCGCCAAATGGGCGTCGACCTCGCTGAGCGAGGAGCAACTGAAGACGACCGGGCTTGGATTACTGGATCAAACGCCGCAGTTGCTCATGCGATCGGGTGACATTCTTCGAGTCGATTTTGGCATTCCAGTCGGCAGCACCCCAGCGTTTGTGCGTCCAGCGATTGTGGTGACTGCCGACCAAACGTTGGCCTCGTACACAACAACATTCCACGTCGTACCGGTGGCTACGAAGATCGAACGAGCATGGAGCACCGATGTCCGTCTCGACGATCATCTTTTCCCACTCCCTTCAGCGGCGCAGTGTCACCTCTGCACTGTCATTGATACGTCGCAAGTTCTCGACGAAGCCGGCATCAACGTTGGCTCAGTTCAGCTTGCCCAGATCCGTTCGATAGTGGCCGACTTGCTCGACGTGTCGTAGTTCTACTCCTTGTCGAGCTCCTCGATCATGGCGAGGAGTTGTGCGGTTGCTTGTGGGGACGCGTTGCTCATTGGTGCTCGCAGGTTGGGGGTTGAGATTTCGCCGAGGTGATGGAGGGCGGCTTTCCAGAGCGATGGAAGCCGCCGGCGACTCGTCCGGTGGTGTGCGGAGTCCGCCGCGGCAACCGTGGCCGCGATCGCAACGGCTGAAGCGAAAAGCGGACTGAGCGTCTTAATCGCTAGTGATCCACCGTACGAAGCCGAATCACACGGTCGTTCGCGCGGCAATTGTTCGATGGAAGAAGGCTTTTGCTGTGTTCGCTCTATAGTCCCTTGATTTCCCAGCGTTTGGCGCTCCCCGGACGCAGCGGCACAATTCCAAGCGCTATTTCTGAAAAAGTCCGATTCCCATTTTTGCGAATCCTTTCTGCTGCTGCTTGCAATCCATCGGATCTCTTTGCCTTTGTTTTGGAGTTCTTTCGCTCGCACGCCTGCGCCGTAGTAGACCGATTCGTGTCGCCTATCGAAAAAGATAGATTGCTTATGAAAACCAAGTTAGCCAGCCCTATCTGTTCATCAGACAGTTAACCGGAATCATTTTTTTCCAAACACGTGTTCGAGATAGACAATTCAGAATCAGCGTTGATGCGTAGGATCCATCGGATTCTCTGAGGACATATGGAACTGGTCACTGATTTTCTACAGCGAGCAGCCATTCGATAGACGACTCGAGTGATCTGCGTCTACGAAGCCAGACGTACGTAGACGTTGCTTCCTGAGAGGTGGGGCATGCCGGAGAGGGGGTCGATGATTTGGGCGTCGATGAGGTTGTTGACGTTGGTGGTGG
The DNA here is from genome assembly GCA_043754155.1 of Acidimicrobiia bacterium. GTDB lineage: Bacteria > Actinomycetota > Acidimicrobiia > Acidimicrobiales > JANYDT01 > JANMZO01. The sequence continues at coordinate 7,061 of JAYUVJ010000180.1, read as the reverse complement.
CGTAACCGTGTGGGATGGAGACAGCGCCGGGGACTATTCGATCGGTAACACGTGCGTGAACGGTAAGTGTGCTTGGGTCGTGCGTGGCGGGGGATCCGCTGACGGTTACTTGGTCGCCGTCGTTGATGTGGAGTGTTGCTGCGTCGATTGGATTGATCAACAGTTGTGCGGTTTCCCCAGGTCGGAATTCACGGGCGTTTTCTCGCCGGAGTTGGCGGCGGGGGATCAGGGTTAGCGGAACTTCGACGCCAACGACCGGCACGCCAACGACTTGCACGCCTAGATCGGTTCGGGCGCGGAACTGCGCGACAAGGGGTGCGGGGGCGAGATCCCATGTGCCGTTGGGTAAGCGTCCGTCGAGCCAGTTGTGGACCGCGGGGGTTTCTACGATTGGGCCGTCGGCGGATTGCATGGCAGCGAAATCGGCTCCTTTGGCTACTCGCGCGAGGAGATCGTCGGTGGTTACATCGTCGGGGTTGGCGCCACGACCGATGGCGTCGAGGCCAAGTTTCTGGGCCAATTCAGCTAGTACTTTCCACGCTGGTTGGTGTCTTTCGATTCGGGGAACCATTGCCGAGGTGTATTGCTGGGCACGGGAGGGAACATAGATATCGAGTGCCACAACGTCTTCGCGTTCGAGTTGACCTTGGCAGCCAAAGAGGTGAGTGGCACATTCACTGGTGGCGTTGTGGGTGACGTCGAGAATGATAAGTGCATCTAGCTTTGCCAACGCCGCTCGCAAACGATCCGTTCCGGGTACTGCGGTGATCACACTGGCACCAAGAACTACGAGTGCTTTGAGCCGTCCGGATTCGATTTCGTCGGCGAGAAGTGATGCGGGCCACTCCCCTGCCACGTTGAGAACCGACGGACGGCTTGGAGCCGAAGGCAGGGCAGGGGGCACGGGCGGCAACGATGCACGCTCATCGAGGCGGGTGCAGTATCCCGGGTTGAACCACATGCCACCGGGGCGATCAAACGAATCCGTAATGATCATCAAGGCCCAAGCAAACCATTCGGTCAGGTTGCCGGTTTTGGACATCGACGTTCCCGTCCCCGTCACCACTGCGATCCGACCGTTGGCATCGAGCGAATCGACGAGTTGTTGCAACAGTTCCGAGGGGACACCAGTTATTGCTGAGGCCGTAACCAGATCGTATGCGGACACACTTTCGACCAGATCAGCAAAACCCACGACGGGTTGCGTCAACAGTTCGGGCTGGAGGTTTCGTCGGGCGATAACGTCACGCAGTAGGAAGCCCAACATTGCGTGATCGGTTCCGGGACGCAAGGCCAAATGCGCCGTTGCATGTTCTGCAGTTTCGGTGCGGCGGGGATCGGCCACGAATACTTCACCGCGGGCCATAGCAGCGCGGAGCCAAACAACGGGATTCGGGAATGCGGTTGACTGTCCGTGTGACACCACGGGATTGGAACCTACAAACAGCACCAACCGCGTTTCGTGGTCAACGTGAGGAACCAGCGACATAGTGCCTGCCATCAGTGAGCCGACCATAACTTTGGAAATCGCGTCCACCGTGGCCGTCGAATAATTCTGATCGGTACCGAGTTGTGCGCGAAACCGGCGAACCACCGATGAGGCGGCCGGATCGACGAATCCGCCCGAACCTAAGAACATGCCGACGTGGTTTGCTCCGTGCGTAGTAATGACCTGCGCGAGTGCATCGGCGGCGGAGTTCAATGCCTCGGGATAGGAGGCTTCTACAAGCGAGGAACCCTCTCGCACGAAGGCACCGTTGATGCGTAACGGGTCGTGGTGGAACTCACCCAAAGCGCGGCCCTTCGGACAAAGGTATCCCGCCGAAAGCGGATGATCCGGGTCACCACGCACTTCGAGAACGGTGTCGCCATCAACGGTGACGAGCGTTCCACAGCTGGCGATACAGATTCGACAGAAGCTTCTCTTGGTTTCGATCACGAACTTGACACTACTGTCATGTTCACAATTTCGCCTTTCCGACAGCAAAGGACCAAGCCGTGCGCTGCATAGCGAATGGTCCGAATCTTATCGAGGAGCGCGCCATGTATCTAAGTTACAGGGACAGGAGAACAACATGAGTTCCAGCGCCAACGCAAACGGTTCAAACGGCAATTCGAAAGCAGTGTGGTTTAAGGACTACCTCGACGCTTGGGCAACCGGTAACACCACCAAGGTGACTGATTTCGTTACCGACGACGTGGACTTTGAAGACGTCGGCGCTGGACACAAGTTGACCGGCAAGGAACGCATGGCCAAGTTCGTGAACAAATCGTTTCAGTTGGTACCCGGCGCGACCTTTGACTTCATCGGCGGCGCGGAATTTGGCGACGACTATCACTTCGAATGGGTCATGCAACCTCATGGTATTCGGGGCGTTTCGGTCGGCAAACGTCGCGACGGCAAGATGGCGGTAAACCGGGATTACTGGAACGGGAAGTTGTTGGACCTCCTCCTACCGGGACACCCCTTGAGCCCCGTTGAAAACATCTGATGAAATTCGGCATCCAATACGCCCTCGGCGATCCGAAATGGACACCGGAAATTCTCGCGCCAAGCGTGGTCAAGTCCTTTGCGAAATCGGCCGAGGACGGTGGCTTCGATGCCATTGCCTTTACCGATCACCCAGCACCCTCGGCACTATGGGTAGAGCGCGACGGTGAAGGAGTTGCCGATCCGTTCACGTCGCTTGGTTTTGTGGCCGCCGTAACGGAACGCGTGCGGTTGATGACGTTTGTGTTGGTGCCTTCGTATCGCAATCCGATCATGTCGGCGCAACAGATTTCGACGTTGGATCAACTCAGTGCTGGTCGTGTCACGGTTGCTATGGGCACTGGCTATATGTTCGGCGAATTCAAAGCACTCGATGTTGACCCAATGCAGCGACGAGAATTGTTTGATCGCAATGTGGGCATCATGCGCGAAGCGTGGACCAAGGGTGAGGTGAGCATTGAAACCAACGGTGTGGTCGCCAAGCCAACGAGGATGCTGCCACCGGTAGTACAACGTCCGCACCCGCCGTTGTGGATTCATGGCAACAGCCCATTTGGGACCGCCCGTGCAGGAGCTTATGGCAACGGTTGGCTCGGCATGATTACGGGAGAGCGGGAACAAATCACGAAAACGATTCGCACCAAGCCCATTGAGGATCTCGACGTTTTAGCCCGCCGTATCGATGAGGTGCGCATGGCTGCTGAATCTGCCGGGCGTAAAGCCAGCGATGTCGAAATCGTCGTGATGGGTCTTTGGCCAATGATCGACGTACGCAAAGGTCGATCGGCTGACCAGTATCTGGAGGAGATCGCCACTCTTGAAGCTTTGGGTGTCGATTGGACCATCAGCCTGTCGTGCGGCGACGACACCGGCGCTGCGGTCGAAACCGTCCAATGGTTCGCCCGCGACATCATCGGACCCAGCCGCAGTTAGATTGCGGGTTTGCTCCAACGAGAGCCTGCCGGACACCCTGAGCGCCAAGCGTTGCGACGGTTTGTGCTCGTGGGCGTTACAAACCGTCGCAACATATGGGTTGTCGCGGCGGAGGCAACGGATGAGAGCCCCACGCTAGAAAAGTCCGCCGATTGTTCGTGCTCGGCGGCAGGTTTGCACTAGCGAGCGTGGCTTGGGAGGATCGTAGGTATGGCTGCTCCACTTACTGATGTTTCGCTAGACGATTTGGGCCGTGAGGTTGGAGCTTGGCTCGATGCCAACTGGAATCCAAGTTTGCCCAAAGCCCAATGGCAGACCCTGGTGATCGACGCCGGGTGGGCCGCACCAACCTGGACCGAACCGACTTATGGCCGCAGCGCGACCTCCGAACAGGCCAAGGTGATTCATGCCGAATTCGCCAAACGCGGCGCGGCTGGAACCGGTCACGATCGCCACAACCTATGGGCCAATACCATGGTCGCTTACGGTTCTGCGGAGTTGCAAGCACAGATGCTCCGTCCGCTGCTCATGGGTGACTTGAACATGTGCTTGCTGTATTCCGAGCCGGGCGCCGGATCAGACCTTGCGGGCGTGCAAACTCGGGCCGATCGTGATGGCGACGACTGGATCGTAAATGGTCAGAAGGTATGGACGTCGGGCGGCAAGATGGCCGAGTACGGAATGCTGATTGCCCGCACGAATTGGGACGCGAGCAAGCACAAAGGGTTGTCGTTCTTTTGGTTTCCGATGCGCCAAGCTGGCGTCGAGGTGCGGCCCATTAAGCAGATCACCGGCGAGGCGCATTTCAACGAGGTGTTCATCACCGAAGCTCGTGTGCCCAATGCCAACCTGTTGGCGGGTCCAGGTGATGGTTGGCGAGTGATGCAGACCGCGTTGGCTTACGAGCGTTCGTTGATGGGTGACAACGCTCGCGGCCCGAGCCAGCCTGGCGTAGGTGAGCGTGACATGTCGATCAACGCAGGAGAAGCCGCGGTTGCCAAAGGCGCAACAGACGTTGACCTGTGGGCGATGGCCAAAACACATGGCGTGGCGCAAGACCACAACATCCGCCAAGCCGTGGCCAAAGTGCATTCGCTGCGAATGGTGAACAAGTGGAACGGCCAACGGGCTAAAGCGCAGTTGCAGCAAGGCACATCTTCGCCGATTCTGTCGCTTGGCAAATTAGCAATGAGCCAGATTCTGCATGAAGGCGCCAAGGTACAATCGCAGATCGTAGGTGCACAGGCAATGTTGGTCGGCGACATGTTCCCCGATGCTTCCGACGCCAACTTCCTGGCCCTCAATGCGTACTTCACCTCCATCGGTGGCGGCACGGATCAGATTCAACGCAACATCATCGGTGAGCGCGTGCTTGGCCTCCCTAAAGAACCTGAGCTGGATCGCGATCTCCCATTCAGCGAAGTCCGCAAAGCCGTCGTCGCCGACCGTCGTTAAGGCCATTCCCACGCCGGAGCCAACGGCTTTGTTTCCGCCCCGAGCATGAGCCACCTAACAATAAGCGGGTCACCGAGGAGTGCTCGTCGGCCCGAAGTTCAGCGATCATAAGATTGTTAAGCCGTACTCCACCTGACGCAGCAGACTCGGGGTTTCGGCCGGGTTAGACAGGGTTAGACCGGCGGTGGGTAGGCAGCAGTTCGACGATTCGCCGAGGTGTCGTAAGTGTTGTGACGCGCATGCAGTACCGGGTCGGGTGACATTTCGATACCGTCGATCAAACGGCCCGGGTTGAACCGCAGCGCTTCGCAATCCCAATATTGATCAGCCACCAGAGCACTCAAGTTCAGCCGACCAAGGGTCCGAAACGTGGTTGATGTCCACGCCACGCTGGAGTCGTCGTCGGGATCATTGGGGCCCTGCAATTGTGCGACGAGCGTGTAACCGGGACCATTGCCGTCGCGAACGCGGGCGACAATTTCACGGCGCAGGTAATCGGTTTTCCAAGTGGTCGTGTCGGTCCCGAAGGGATATCGATCGGCCGGTTGTTCGGGAACCCACCCGAAGCGAGCGACCGACACCTGGCCTTGCGCGTTCGTATAGCGAAAGGCGTGAAGGCTGTTGTAAGGCAAAGCCGAAAATGATTGATCGGGACCGAATTTGTGAACCGCGTCAAACACCGCCCAAGCATGCGGGTGGGTAGCAAACCATTCCTTAAACGCAACTGGGTCTGGTCGGCCAGTATCCGGGCGCGGAACGGTGAGTCGAAGGAACTCAAGAAACTCCTCGGGTGTCTTGACAAAGAACGCCGTCATCGACACGCCAATCATGTCGAGATCGCCTCCCTCTCCGGTGGTGTTGTAATCGTCGCCCAGGTGGAACTTGATCGACAGCCCACGAACATCGGGCTCTCGATCGTCCACGTTGCGACCGCCCGAACCGTTGGAGAAACGCGCGGTTACCAGGCACGGCGGACCAGCAAAGATTTTTGCTTTACAGAATGCGGGCGCGTCTTGGGCAGGAATGAACATACCTCGAAGCCCAATCCCAACCGCATGCGCTGTTCGATGCGCCCCACCAAACGAGGCGCTCAGCGTGTCGACAAGCAACCCGGCCGTTGCTGGGGAAATCTCGTTATCTGCTGCGCTTGCCATCCGGTCGGGCGAATCGCCGCTCCCAGCAGTAGACGAGGACCCGACCGAGGAAATACCACCGTCATTGGGATTTGACAACGTACTCATGTTGGGACGGTACCAGTGATCGGCACGCAAATCGAGCGGAAATCGAGCGGGAATCAAATTGAAATCAAAAGTGCAAAGCACCCCCTCACGGTCTACAGTCCTAGGCAAGTGACTCAATACCTGTGGGAGCAACTCTCATGACCGTCAACAACTCCGTCGCCGGAATCCAGCGGGCCATGAATCTGGTCATGCCCCTTGCCGACCCCAGCCAAGCTGGCGTGCAATTGCTAGCCAACCAAGTCTTTAACGAACCCGATCGCCTAACCGTTGCCCTCGATAGCGGGGGAACGATTCATTTCGCCCGATTCGTCATCATTGGTGAGAACTTGGTGATGGCTTCCTCCTACGACGGCGAGTTCAGTGACTACATCCAGATGTTCATCGACCGGATCGGCGACATTTTCGACAACATCATGGGCTTCATCGCCAATCCGGCGCCCACGCCTGTTCAACTTCACCCCGATGCCTTCGTGGGTTGGGTTCACGCCCACGATCTACTCCCCATCGGGTTCTATTCGGGGTATCCCAACTACACGACTCAGCAAATCAGAGCGTCGCTCGATATTGCCGACAAGCTCGAAGTACCAAAGGATCCGCCCGGACCGACGCCTGAGATTCCCGCTCTCCCTGCCGAAGCGCTGTGCGATATCCAGGGATTGATCCTGCGCGGATTTGGCCATCGGGTCGCTCGACACATTGTTCTTCAGGTCATTGACCCCAAACTGGCCCGCAGGGTGATTCTGGCCATGGCCGGACCGACGCCCGGATCGGTCCCGCCAAGCTCACCACCAAGCCCACCACCAAGCTCGCCAAACACACCGAGCACACCAGTCCTCCAAAACTCAATGCCCGTCTCACTCCCCGTAATCACTTCCTCTGCTGATTGGGGTGATCATCAACCGTCAACTTGCTGGGCACTCACTCTTACGGCTACCGGTCTT
>JAYUVJ010000179.1:0-4753 GCA_043754155.1 Acidimicrobiia bacterium | reverse complement strand
TGTTCCATCCACAGCGATGCTGAATCGGTGCCAAGCAAATTGTTGGTGGCGTGCACTCCAAACAGCATGGCGATAGGAGCGCCCAATACAGAAATAGAGTTTGACGATGAGAACCGCATGGACTGCATCAGTGCAATCACGGTGCCAATCACGATGGAGATAATCATTGATGAGCGCCGTTGTGGTGACCGTACGAGGTACCGTAATTCTTTGGCGACAAGGATGGCGACTGGTTTGGTGGTCCAACGGCGAAGGAACATCGGAATGACTCCGAGGCCGTCGATCGTGCGCTTGCGTTTCTTGTGGCGAACCGATTCAGTATCAACCAACAAAAGATCGATACCGCGCATCCAGGCCCGTCCCAACGCTACGACAATGCTGAAAACCACAACCAAACGAAGAGAAGCCGGAAGGTAAGCGTGCCTATTAGCTTCAAGAATGGCTGACGCAATTTGGCCGGGAGGAAGCCAGCGCATTCCTCTTAAAATCGCGGCCTTTTGAGCGGGACCCAGGAAGCGCATGGCTTGCGTACCGAGAAACAGTGTGGCAGCGCAAAGGGAGGCCAGGAGGACCGCGAGGTCTTTACCCTTTCGCGAACGTCCGGCAAAGGCCAGCCCAACCGAAAGGGCCCGAGAAGAAGTAAGATTGAACAGCAGTACCAAGGCTGCGCCAACAACGGCGAACGGCGCGCGTGCGTCAGCGTGCCAGTAACCAACGATCACACCGACCAAGGTGATGAGGGTGGCGAAAGGTAACGGACCAATGAGTGCGCCGCCCACAAGCCCGCAGCGGAGTTCGCGTTTGGTGAGCGGGAGCAATGCCAGTTTGGTGGGATCTAGGGCATCATCGACACCGCCTACGAGGAGCGGCCCAAACACCCAGAGCCCGAACAGAATGGTGCAACCCATAACCAGGGATTCGGTGGCTTTTGGCCCGCCCTGTTGAGCGGCGGCGGCAAGTTTTGAGGCGCTATAGATCGATCCAAAACCCGATAGCGCTAGGAACCCGAAGCCAAAGATCAGCTTGAGTGGCGAGCCCGACATGGCACTGCGCATGATGCGCAACTTCAGGGAAAGCAGGGTGCGCAGCATCATCCAACCTCAGCCATTTCCCGAAGGTCATCTTCGCTGTGTGGTCGGCCGGTCCCGCGTGAACTCGTCGAATCGAGTGATTCGGTGTTGATGAACGTATCGATGGCACTGCTATGTGGTAGGCCACCGGCAATTGGTGTCCAGGGAACAGAACGGTCGTGCACGGGGGATTGAGCGCCGGGATTGCTTACTGCGTCAAAGAAGGCCTGTTCCAGCGTGCCCCCATCGGCCACTTCAGCAACGGTTCCTGAGCGCACAATCTGTCCTCGATCGACAATGGCAACATACGTACACAAACGTTCTACGGTGGACATCACGTGGCTTGAAAGCACCACCGTGCCACCAGCCTCTTGGTAGGAGCGCAGTACATCTTGGAGGACGCGGACCGAAACCGGATCCACCGATTCAAACGGCTCGTCGAGAAACAGAATCTTTGGTGCGTGCACGAGCGCGGCGGCGAGGGCGATCTTCTTGCGCATGCCGGTGGAGTAATCGGCCACGAGCTCGTCGGCAGATTGTTCGAAGCCAAATACGTCGAGGAGTTGCTCAGCACGCGGAACAATGTCATCGGCACTAATCCCATGCAGCAGGCCCACGTAGACAAGGAGTTCTTGGCCTGAAAGTCTCTCAAAAAGCCGTAGGTCATCAGGTAGTACACCCATGAGTTGACGTACCGATGTCGGGTCTGGCCATACCGGGCGTCCGAGAAGGTGCACGGTTCCTCTATCAGGCCGACACAACCCGGTGATCATGCGCAGCATGGTGGTCTTGCCGGCGCCATTGGGCCCAACGAGACCAGTAAAGGTGCCGCGGTGAATGGTTAGCGAGGCGCCATCGACCGCATCTTTGGTCCCGTACCGTTTGCGGACATCGCTGAGCTGAACCGCGGGGGCGGCATCCAACATTTCCTGACGGAACAGTCCTTCAACGTTGGTCGCGTTCGAACGCTTACGAAAACCCAATTTCACCTATGAACCATCGGCACCTGATGGCAGCGGCTTGAGCCGCAAATTAGGCGCCGACCCTTTGCTGGTGCGTCTGCGCATAATCATGACGTAGTGATCGCAGTGAAATCCGCAGTTGCGCTGGGAAACTGGGGGGAAAACACTACGTAATGACTTACGCTTCCCTGCACTAGTCGACGAGGGCTGAGTAAATGAGGCGGCGTAGTTCGTTGCGCACCGGCCAAGTGGACGAGGGAAGGAGCTGGGTCATGAACACCACAGATAAGTTTTCGACCGGGTCAATCCAGAATGCCGTAGAGGCGGCGCCACCCCAAGCAAACTCGCCTTTTGAGCACGGTGATCCTGTGGCGATGGGATCAACAACCACCGAGAAACCCAAGCCAAAGCCGGTGCCTTCATTGTTGGTTTCGCTGAACAGAGGTCGGCCCACTTCAGACAGCAACGCTCCACCGGGCAGATGGTTGGAAGCCATAAAAGCAAGCGTGCGGTTCCCCAGCAGACGAACACCATCACGAACACCCCCACCTTGGAGCATTTCGGTGAACCGTAGATAGTCGCCAAGAGTCGAGACCATGCCGCCACCGCCCGAGAGCATGAGTGGTGGTTGATCTAGACGCTTACCAAGCGCATCGATACGAAACGCCGTTTTGGTTCCAGCGCGAGGCGCATACAGGGCGGCAAAACGATCAGCCTGCTCATCGGTGGGCCAGAAACTGGTTTCGTGCATTCCCAGCGGGCCAGTGATGTTCTCGGCAATGAACACGTCAAGTGATTGACCAGACACCACTTCCACCACTCGCCCGAGAACATCGGTAGCTACGCTGTAGTTCCACTCGGATCCGGGCTGGAACAGCAACGGCATGCTGGCCCAGGTGTCGCAGGCTGCAGCAAGATCAACGCCCTTTGGTGTACCCCATTCGTAGCCCGCCTGACGGTACAAATTGTCTATGCCATTAGCATTAGCGAAACCGTAGGTGAGGCCCGCAGTATGGGTCATGAGGTGTTTAACCGTCATGGGCAACTGCTGGGGGACGGTTCCAGGATTAGTGGAAGGACCACGCAAATAGACCCGGGATTCACCAAAGCTGGGGATGAATTTTGCCACTGGATCGTTGATGTCGAACAGTCCACGCTCATAGAGCATCATGGCGGCGACCGTGGTGATGGGCTTGGTCATCGAATAGATGCGGAAGATTGTGTCGGTCTCCACGGGAAGGCCAGCTTCCATGTCACGCAGCCCGCTGGTGTGAATGTACGGGCGCTTACCATTGCGGCTGATGGCCACGGAATAGCCAGGAAGTTTCTGCGACGCTACGTAGGTGTCGAGATGGGTGGCAATGCGTCCGAGGCGTTCGGCATCAAATCCAGCTTCGGACGGCTCACAGTTGGGGGCAAGGGTTTCGGACGTAAACGTTGCAGGCATTTTGGTGGTTCTCCGTTGGGAAGTGTTTTGTTGGTCTTCGGCTGGAATCGCGGGCGGCCCGACAGCGCTCCCCGAGGAGCCCGGGCTGCGGATCGACGTTTTTTACGATTTGGCTACCCCGATGCTGCCAGCGATCAGCGCATCTGACAAAACGAGGGTGCATTGTCGATTTCGCTCAAGCCCGTTATCAACCCGATCGAGCGAAGCGCGAAGCGCTGAAAAGTGGTCGGGGTAGGCACGAGTTAAGGAAAGCGACTGCAAAGGGCCCAGTACTCCCGTCCGTGTCCCAGGCGGCAAGGTAGCACTGTGAGTGGTTAGGTCTTCTTTTTCGATCGCTTTTTTGCTGCCGGTGGCGATGGTGGTGTGCTGTCGAGGTGTCGGTAAAGGGTAGCTCGGCTCACTCCGACAACTTTGGCAATGGCGTCCATGGTGTGTTTGTGGCTGGTGTGCATTTGTTGGGCGATGGCGAGTTTGTCGGGGCTGAGCGCTGGTGGTCTTCCGCCAACTCGGCCTCTGGCTCTGGCTGCGGTTAGTCCGGCCATTGTTCGGTCTCGGATGAGGTCGCGTTCGAACTCTGCGAGCGAACCGAACAGGTGGAAGACAAGTTTCCCACCGGCTGTGGTTGTGTCGATGTTCTCAGTGAGTGAACGGAACCCGATCTTGCGGTCTGCGAGAGCGGTGACTGTTTCGATGAGATGCCGTAGTGATCGGCCGAGTCGATCGAGTCGCCATACGACGAGGGTGTCGCCGGGTCGTAGTTGGTCGAGGACTTTGGCGAGTTCTTTGCGGTTGTCGAGAGTCCCGGATGCTTTGTCGGTGAAGACCCGAAAACAGCCCGCGGCTTTGAGTGCGTCGCGTTGAGGATCGGGGTTTTGATCGAATGTTGAAACGCGGGCGTAACCGAGGAGGTGACTCACACTTTGACCGTATCAGAAACCTAGAGAGGTCTTGTTATGAGACGTTGTTTTCGTACACGGCTTTTGAGTCACGACCTCGACGTCTTTTGGTTACGTTTGATGCTTGTGTCAAAAACGAGGGTTTATGACACTGTCCGCGTCATAGCTATCACTTGCAGATCGCCGGATATGTGTTGAAGGAGAAAGCTGCTTAGATCAGCAAAGTGTTGCTGCTGACCGTCCTTTGGTCAGTCGATTACTCCCCTTAGTTTGACGGTCTCAATCAGGTCACTCCTTGTTGGGGACTTCCGTGGTCGCCGAAGTCAGAGGAGATTTGCCCTGTGATCATGTTTGGAGAATCCGCTCGATGGGTAAGGA
>JAYUVJ010000178.1:0-12764 GCA_043754155.1 Acidimicrobiia bacterium | reverse complement strand
TTAGTAAAGGCCGTGAAGGACGTGCCGTTTGAAGTGCGTTTGCCCAAGAACTTGCCGTTCGCTGCGCCGCTGGTGCGTACCTTTCTTGATTCGCCCGATTCCGATCAGGGCTTCCAAGCGTTTCAACTCAACACTTGGTACACCACACCGGGTAGGCCAGAATTGGGTGGCGGTAAAACGTTGCATGTTTGGCAGTCCAACGACAAGTTCCTGGCCCGCAAGCTCCGCGATCCCTTAGCGCTTAAGGGGGTGTCAATCCCTCTTGCGGGGGAGGTGTGGCACCGCGTAATCGATGATCGTGTACAGCAACGTTTTGTTACGACCTATTCGAAACGATTCGATGATGGCACCACGATGACCGTTGACGGTGAAGATCCAAAGATGGTCGAAGAAGTCATCAAGGCCCTCCAAATCGAACCGGTCGGCTAGCCGCCTTTTCCAACCCGTAACGGTTGGTAAGTGTCTATACGAATCGAACGTGAACTGGGCTGAACGTTGAACGCCCGCTTTCTCTTCCTCACCAAATTACGTTCCTGCCCTAATCACCAAACTCGTCTATCTGAAAGTTCTTCCGATGCTTGAGCGACTTGCTTCGTTTTGTTTCCACCGCCGCAGAATTGTGCTGATTGCCTGGATCCTCGCTTTACCGATCACCTTCGGTATCGCCATAGCGGCTGGTGGCACATTCTCGTCCCAGCAGGGTGGGAAGCTCCCGAATTCCGATTCGCAGAAAGCTTTCGAATTGATTGATCGGGTCTTCCCCGAAGCTAAAGGGGCCGCTTCGGGGGCCAATGGGCAGATCGTGTTTGCAGCGCAGGGTGGTTTGACAAGCAAGAAAGCCGAAATTGACATCTTCTTAAACGATCTTCGGGCGAAGAACAAGATCGTCAAGAATATTGTTTCGCCTTTCGAGTCCCCCCAGCCCCGTATCTCCCAAGACGGAACAACGGCCATCGCTGACATCGAATTTGTCGATGGCATCGACTTTCAAAAGGATCCGCAAAAACTGGTTCCGCTGGCTGGCGACCTCCGCAAAGCTGGCGTGACCACGGAATTTGGCGGGCAAGCATTTTTCAAGTTTGAGTTTCCACCATCGGAAATCTTTGGGTTGATTGCTGCAGTGTTCATTCTGCTCTTGGCGTTTGGTTCGCTCATTGCGATGGGCCTCCCGATTCTCACTGCGCTTCTCGGCGTTGGGATTGCCATTGGGTTGGTCCAACTCGTAGCAGCCTTCGTTTCCATGCCGAACTTCGTGACGCAACTTTCGGGCATGATCGGGCTTGGCGTGGGAATTGACTACGTACTGTTCATCATCACCCGCTACCGGGAGGAACTCTCCCACAACCTCAGCCCGCACGACGCAACCGTACGTGCACTTGGTACCTCGGGAAAGGCCGTCGTATTTGCGGGAATGACCGTACTAATTTCGATGCTTGGCATGCTGTTGATGCGTCTGGATTTTGTAAACGGCATTGCTATCGCCGGGGCCACACCCGTGCTGATTATCGTGCTTGCTTCCATCACGCTGATCCCAGCCATGCTCGGTTTTATTGGCCAGCACGTTAATTCAAAACGTCAACGAGCGAAATTGTTGGATCCTAAGCGTGAACACAAGGAAACGGGATGGCATAAGTGGAGTCGTTTGGTGCAACGTAAAGCCCCGCTGTTTGCGTTAGGCGGATTCGCGTTGCTCATTGCACTTACCATTCCGATAAAAGACCTTCGCCTTGGGTTTAGTGACCGAGGGAACGATCCAGTCGACACCACTACCCGAAAGGCTTACGACCTTTCCGCCAAGGGATTCGGAGCTGGATCGAACGGTCCTTTAATCATTGCCGTTGATGCTGAAAACGCCTTTGGTGGTGCTGGGGCTGGTATCACCAAGTTGGCTAATGTGCTGAGCAAAACCCCAGATGTCGCCTTTGTGATTCCGCCCGATCTTCGCTCCTTAGCCAAGAAAGTAGTGATACTTACGGTGATCCCCACTTCAGGGCCACAAGATGAAGCCACCGACACGTTGGTAAAGCATCTGAGAAAAACTGTGATTCCTGAAGCGGTTTCCGGTACGGGCTTGAGGGCCTACGTTGGTGGCTGGACCGCCGGTGGTATCGACTTTTCTTCCACCATTGCCAAGCGTTTGCCGTTGTTTATCGGTGCGGTACTAGTGCTGAGCTTCCTGTTACTCATGGCGGTGTTTCGCTCGATTTTGGTGCCGCTCAAGGCGGTAATTATGAATTTGTTGTCGATCGGTGCCTCCTACGGTGTGGTCACCTGGATCTTCCAACAAGGCCATCTTGGGTCGTTGATTGGACTAGGTAAAGCGGGCCCGATTGAACCGTGGGCTCCCATGATGTTGTTTGCCATCGTGTTTGGATTGTCGATGGATTACGAAGTGTTCTTGCTTTCAAAAATCAAAGAGGAATACGACATTCGCAAAGACAACAGTGAAGCCGTAGTTGAAGGTTTGGCTTCTACGGCTCGTTTGATTACTGCTGCCGCCGCCATCATGGTGTGCGTGTTCCTTGGTTTCGTGATGGGTGATCGCACACTGAAGCTGTTTGGCATCGGCTTGGCCACCGCCGTATTCCTTGATGCCACCGTTGTTCGTATTGTGCTCGTTCCCGCCACCATGCAGCTGCTGGGTAACCGCAACTGGTGGATGCCGAAATGGCTCGACAAATTGTTGCCAACGCTCGATGTTGAAGGCCACTCTGCGCACGCCGCGGCGGTTCAGGCTGCTACCTCATCTGCGGCCTCGAGCAAAGCTGTTACCCGCTAACCCGGCGGCCTTAGATTTCTGTGCTTGAAGCAACGTGTGTTTGGCGCATTTCCGATGCGCTTGTAGTTGGGCTGGACAATCTGTTCGGTGAACCTGTTGATGCTTATGTCAACGGGTCGCAGGTGTGGCTACGTGACGATGGGCCCGGCGATCTCACTGTCGAGTGGCGGCTGCACCCAGTTGCTGGTTACGCGAAACCCAAGGGTGTGCCCACGTCGCAATTGTTCGGCAGTTGCGCGTTGGCACTGTCTCAAGGCCTCGAACCCATCGCGCCTGTCGCGTCGCTGTGGGATGGCCTTGAAGGTTTTGCGGCCTATGGCGACGAGATTTCCGCCGATGCGCTCCGAGCCAGTTTGGTTGCAGTCCTAGGCATCGAGCCAGACCTGTTCGGGATGGTCGATCACGAAACAATTGGCGACGCCTGGGAACACGCCGAAGGCAAACGCTCCGTTATTGCCGACCTCGTCGCACAGCTTGACCCCGAAGGACTGCTCACCGCGAACGCACCTTCGGCTGCGCCTTTGCCCGATCCCACCTAATGGTTTCGCGCCACTAACCCCACTTTTCTAACTCGCCCAGTTAAAAAGTGCCACTAGTAGCGCATTTCTCCGCTGATTCCTTGCTCGCTGATGTCGTCAATCTAAGGGACGCTTCCCCGAGGTACAACCCAATGGGTGGGCTGGAGCGTGATGGCGGCAATGCGGTCGAAGTCGGCGTCGTAATGAAGCACAGTTACCCGGTTTCTTTCCGCTACGGCGGCGATAAGTAAATCGGGGAGGGGGACAGTTCTCATTTGACCAGTGCTCCACAGTTTCCTCTGCACGTTTAGTGCTCGGCGCCAGTCGGCATCTTCGGTGGTGAGCCACTCGTATCCAAAACTCCGATCGTTGTACACATCATCAAACTCTTCCAATGACCGGGTCGACCAAAGCAATTCAAACTCGATGACGCCGCAGGTGGCAACCAAACCTGCCTCAATGAGGTCACCGAGCGCGGCGTGAACTGTTGGGTGGCGAAGTCGGGCGAGGGCACTTTTGTCGGCGATGAATCGAGCTACCGCTGCCACGCCGAAGCCATGATCGAACCATCTTCTAGATCAGGGAGTAGCCCGAGAGTGAGTCGTTCGAGATCTCGACGCCTCGCCGCCTGGGCTGCTGCTTGGGCCAGAGACTTGTTAACGGTCTCCTTTTTTGAGGTTGTCCCCAACGCAATTTGTGCGGCCTTTAGGGCGGCTTCGTCAATATCAATCAGCGTTTTCACGCTCCCAGTATATGCTCCATAAACACTTTCGTATATACATCCTTGGAATCTTTGGTCCAACACGAAAACTTGGCTGATCGAACACTTCGGTGAATCCGCCACTGGGTTTGCCTGAACGCCCGGTAACCTCAACGGCGTGACGAGCCACGGAGAATCGAGCGCCGAACCTTCCTTGGTTGCCTTTGCTTTCCCGACCGAGCTGGTTGTGGTGGGTGCCGCAGCAGGAATCGGACGTTGGCTGGGGGAACACGTTCTTCGCAAGGGTCCAGGAACAGGCTTTCCTTGGGACCGTGTCACCCTGTTCGATACGGCGGAATCCGTTTTGCAAGATTCTCACGCAGTAGAGGAAGAATCGACGGACTCGGGCTATCAGTCATCGGTTTTTCGGGCACAAATTCGACAAACAAATACTGGCGTTTCCGTAAGACTCAATGCAGCTTCAATCTCTGTGGGTGCGCCTCTAGAAACTGCTGTAGCCGTTTTCGACCTTGTGCAAAATTTCGGAGATTGGGGCCCGATCGAGGATTCGGGTCTTCTCGGACGGCCAAATACTTGTGTGTTGTTGGCGGTTCCGGTGTCGACGTTGACCTCGGTTGCCGCTTGGTTGCTGCCGCGCTTGCACCCGAGCGCAATTGTGGTTGATACGTCGATGGATAGGGCGACCGCAGCTCGCACGTTGGAATCGGCTCGGCCCGGGTTGATCAACATTGGGTTGCATGCATTGTTTGGAATTATGGCCATTAGCCCTGAGGGACAGATTTTCGCTGTGTGTCCATCTGTTGTTGCACCCGACGCGCATCGTTGGTTGGTGTTGGCCATCGAAGCAGCCGGCGGCACGGTTAACGAGTTGGCCCCCGAGCGGCACGACGAAATCATGCGGTACGTTCAGGCTGCTTCGCATCAAGCATTGCTCACCTTTGCCGACGTGATTGGTAGCTCGGGACTCGATCTAGAGCGGGATTTGTGGGCAAACCGCACGCCAGTGTTTGAGCTCTTGATGTCGCTAGCAAGCCGGGTCCTGACGCCCGGCCAAGAGTCCACTATTGCTTCGATTCAGTTGGCCGATACCAATCAGACGGTACGTACACAAATGATTGAGGCCCAAGCGCGATTGCAAATCACTGTTGACCGATCCTTAGCAATAGTCACCGATGAGGATGCTCGGGTCGATCAACCGTTCGTCGAATATGTGGTGGGACTACGAGCACCGTTTTCTGGAGCATCTTTCACCCAAATGCAGCATTTGGCCGCTCTAGCGGCAGGCGCGGTGCAATCGACCCGAGCGCGAGTCGCTGAAGCGCGTCGAGGCGCTGAGTTGATCGCCGTTCGTACGTTCGGGCAGACTGGGCAAGGTGATCGACTCCACGTTGGGCGGGTTCGCAAGGAAACGGCCACGTCGTTTGTGCTTGATGATCTACTCGTAGGCACACAGGGTAAAGCCGCTCTGCTGATCGACGACGCGGCGGTACAAAATGCACGCAAACTTGGCATTGGCGGGAAGGCCAAGACGGTGGAATTCAGTTTGGGGCGAGTACAGGTCCTATCGACCAGAGAAACCGAAGACGAACTCGACGCCTGGTTGGCCAGTGTGCAACGGGGGGTAAAGGTACTGATCCCTGAGTCGATTGCTGGTGCGTCGGCAGCTCGTGTGGTGGCAAGTGTTCCGTTTGTTCGCAAGGCCGAATTGATCTCCGAAGAGGTACGCATCGGTGAGCGTGAGTGTGTGGTGCGGGTGTGGGCGCGCATGGATCGCAACATGAATGCACTGGAACGCGAAATCCAAAACCGAGTCGATGAGGTGTTCCTGTGGCCCGATGGCGTGGTGCTTCCCTTGGCCAATGGTGGGGTAACCAAGGTGGGCTTTTTGGGCCCTGCTGGAACGTTTTCAGATATCGCCGCACGCCGGGCTGGAAGCCTGCTACGCACGGTTAAAACAAGTGGCGTTGCTAGTGAAGAGGTTGCCATCACCCGTCACGAGTATCCAGATTTTGCGGCCATTGTCGGAGCAGTTCAGGATGGCAACGTTGACGTAGCGGTAGTCCCGATCACCAACTCTTCCAGTGGTTTGGTGGATCTCGCTGCGAATGTTTTGTCATCAGAAACCGCACATGTGGTGGCCGGTGGCGTAGTGGATGTACCCGTGCGTTTTGATGCCTATATGTCGCCCGGTTCGGAGTTGATTGTCGGTGGCGACGTGTACAGCCATCCGCAAGGATTCCGTCAGTGCAGCGCGTTCATATCCGCGCACAATCTGCGTGAAATTCCCTGCACGTCTACGGCTGAAGCTTGCCGGCTGGTGCAGTCGAGCGGCGCCGGTATTGCCCTTGCAGCGGCTGGATTGGGTGACGAGTTTGCGTTGGACCTTGCTCGTGCCAACGTAGGCAATCTCGCTGGTGCGCTCACTCGGTTCTTAGTGGTTGGCCGTGCCGACACCTTCGGTCCGCCAGTGCGTGTGGATGCCACGTTCCGTTCGGTGTGGATTGTTGGCCCGGGCGCTGTTGGTCCTGGCGGTGCGGGGCTCGGGGAGGGTTCTGCCGAGGGGGCTCGATACGACGAGGTGCTGCGAGGTCCGTCGGGTGCCATGCTGGTTATTTCTACGCGCGCTGATCGCCTTGATGGTGTGACCGACGCACGGTTTCTTGGCACCATTCCGTGGTCACCTCGGACACCTCTCGTCGTGGTTTGAACACGTGAATTCTGGTGTGAAGTTTCGGATGCCGAAACCCTCGAAGCTGTTGATTCGGGCGCTGGTTTTGCACTGCCCGTTATGTGGTGGCGGCAAGTTGTTCAAACGTTGGTTCACCATGGTGCCAGATTGTCCTACGTGTACATATCACTTTGAACGCGAAGAAGGCTTCTTTCTCGGCGCGTTTGTGATGAGCACCGTGATCACTTTGGCTTCACTGATGGCCTTTCTCGTTATCGGTTTCGCCATCACACTCCCGCATCCACCGTTAGTCACCCTGGCCATCATTGGCGCAGCTGTTGGGTTTCTCGTCCCAGTAATTATCTACCCCTTCACCAAAACCCTCTGGACAGCGGTTTACCTCATGATGAGCCACACCATGGGCGATCCTTGGAAGCGCCCCGTCCAGCCTGGCTTCAAACCCAAACCCTAAGTTGCCACTCCCTCGAACGTGACTGCGTAGCTCGAACTGGCCGTGGTTTCTGGTAACCGGTTGAACAAGCCATCGGCTCCAGCGCAAGGTTGAGAGTGCTAGCGAATCGGATCAAACATCCACGGGTCTTTCGGCAGTGCGTCTGGATCGAAGCGGTAGAGCAGGTCATCAAGTGCGATTAGTTCACCAGCGGCGGCCATACCCAAACTTCGAGCCAACATTGACAACACCTCTCCTGCGCTATCCCCTCCAGCAAGTCGTTCCTTGAGCGTCACGGCGCCATCACGTTTTGCCAGCCGAACTCCTGCGGTGGATAGCACTAACGGTATGTGCGCATATGCAAGAGCGGGAAGGTTCAGGAGTTGTCCAAGGAGAATCTGCCGGGGAGTGGAAAGGAGCAGATCATCGGCACGCACTACTTCTTCGACGTGTTGTGCAGCATCGTCAACTACCACCGCCAAGTTGTAGGCCGGAACCCCGTCGGCACGGCGAAGTACGAAGTCATCAACTTTTGCGACGATAGGTCCACATATAGTGTCCTCGAAACGAATTTGCGTGTGATCGGCTCGTAGTCGCAGTGCCGCTTTGCCCCGTTCGGCCATGCGTTCGGCTCGTTCGATTTCGGTGAGTTCTCGACACGTTCCGGGGTAGGCACCTTCAGGCAGATGTCCGTGTGGGGCACTGGCCGCTTCGGCAATTTCGCGTCGACTGCAGAAGCAGGGATAGGTCAACCCGGCGGCGGTGAGTTGACCAATCGCGGTGAAGTACCGATCGAAACGATCCGATTGGAAGACCACCGCACCGTCCCATTCCAAACCGAGGGTTTCGAGATCATCCAGCTGGCTGGCGGCATGCTCAGCGCTTGATGTGACCCGATCTAGGTCTTCCATCCGCACGATGAATGCGCTTCCTGAAGTTCGAGCGAACAGCCAAGCCACCAGCGCTGTGCGCAGATTACCGATATGCAGATCACCCGTGGGGCTTGGTGCGAATCGTCCATTGGCCATTTGTACATTCTGGTGTGAATTCAGTTGACGGGAAGCCTCTACAAACCGAGAGGGCCAAGCGCAAACATCATCGTCTTGGCTTTCGGAACAGAGACGGTGGAAACCATGTCTACCGACAGCACCGTATCCTTTGTCACAATTTCCCTTTTGCGTTCGACTCGACTTGAGCAACCGAGCAGAACCAACCTACAAAGGGGGTAAGACAAAAAAGTTGAGTGCCACATTCGGAAGGATACACGTGAGCCCTCGTGTCACGGCGTCAAGACCAGCCCAATCGTCAAACGGGCTTCGTTCGTTCGAGACCTCAGCTTTAGGTTTGGACCGATTGCACGTGTGCGCGATTGCCCGGAGCCTTACAACTGAAGTGGCCCGAAACCATTGTGCCGGCCAGTTCAAATAGAACGCTTGGTTCGTTGGTTGGTGGACCTCGCCGCGCAGCTTATGAACTTTTGAGTTCCGCGTAAAGGGCCCCTAACTAACTAACAAACAGGGTCCGCGTTGCCGTAAGTCCGTACGGCAATCTTTGGATGTCGGCGTCCCATGCGCCCGACATCGTGTTACATTGTAACACGTTGGCAATGTACGATGATCTCGAATGGTTGCCGAACGGAGCGTGGTTGACAAAAGACGAGCTGATCGAAGTTTTAGTCGCTCTGCGTGCGCTCACGAACGGCACCGACGATTTTGATCCGAATCGCTCTCACGTTGTCACGATTGCCGTCACAATCGGCACAGCAATCGATCGAGTTGGAGGTACCGAGTGAGCAAAACCCGAACAATCGAGTGGCTTGAATCCCAAACAGGTCAAACGCTGCTCCCAAGTGAGCCCGCAGAAGAAACACGCCACCTTTCTTTGCGGATTGGGTCGTCGCTCTTTGACCGACTTGAAGCCTTGGCTACCCAGAATTCCGAAACAGTCTCACAAGTCGCTCGGCGGTTGCTCGACCGTGGTGTCGATAGTTTCGTAAATCCCGACCATGAAGCGATTGATAGCGCTATTGCGACACTCGAGCATTTGCGTTCCAAACTCGCATCCAAAGCCGCCTGATCCAGGATCATTGCAGCAATCGGTGCAGCTTGAATCAATGAGCGTGAACGATCAGTCGCGATCGCGCAGCGAGCCCGGCGAAGTAGTGCCGACATGCTCGCAGCGCGTCGAACTCAGCCGCTAGCGTTGCCTGTTACTGGGGATACCCAGCAACAAGAACAGTAAAACGGTGTCAAGTCACGCGTTGTGTCAAGTCACGCGTTGTGTCAAGTCACGCGTTGTGTCAAGTCACGCGTTGTGTCAAGTTCCGGTACGGACCGTCGAACTGCTCAAACTGTTGTGACGTTGACAATGACCAGTGGGCGAGGGGGGACTTGAACCCCCACAGGATTACTCCTACTAGCACCTGAAGCTAGCGCGTCTGCCATTTCGCCACTCGCCCGAGTGAATGCATCGAGGTTAGCCGATTGTGAAGCGCTGGGGGCTGGGGAATAACTATCGAGAAGCCCGTCGGCATCTGCATCAAAAGCCCTAACGGGACCGAATCGACCACAAGGGAGCGGTCCCCTATGACAACGGGCCAAGCTCCCCGGATATCGATGCACCGCTCTCTAGACTTGAACCCCACATGGCTCTGCACAAGGTTGAGAAGCGCCTAGAGCGCCTGGTAGAGGGCACCTTCGCGAGGGTGTTCCGTAGTGAGCTGCGCCCCGTTGAACTTGGCCGACGAGTGACCCGCGAGATGGATGTCCACGTCAACCTGGGTGTTCGGGGCGAAAAGGTGGCACCGAACCATATGAAGGTCCTCCTTTCCGCCGAAGATTACGCCCGATTCCACCCCTTCTCCGAAACTCTCGTGGTTGATCTGGCCGACGCCGTCGAGGAGCACGCCAACGACCAGGGCTACCAGCTCAAAGGCCCCGGAGTCGTAGAACTCGTCGTGGATGACAAGCAACACAAAGGCCAGTTCGATGTGGTCACCGCCATCGCCGCCGCCCCTACCCGCGGTCGTCCGTCGGGCTGGTTGGTGCTTCCCGATGGCAGTTCCGTGGCCGTGCTCGATGGTGACCCCGTAGTGATTGGCCGAATGCCCGATTGCGATGTCACCCTCAATGACACCAACATCTCGCGCCGCCATACCGAAGTGCGCATCATCGATGGCAAAGCCTCAGTCGTCGATCTCGGCTCGCTCAACGGCACCAAGCTCAACGGACGTGGTGTTCCTTCTGATGCCTTCGGCAGCCCCATGGAAGACGGCGACCAGATACATATCGGCCCGATCGCGCTCACCTTCACTATGAAACGTCCGAAGTAAGGAGCAAGGGTCCGAGATGCCAACTTCCGTACTCGCCGTCCTGAAAATCGTTTTCCTGCTTGGGCTGTATCTGTTCATTGCCCGCGTCGTACGCGCCGTTTGGGTAGAGATCTACGCCGAAAGACGCAGCCTGGCCGAGTCCATTCCGAGCGGTTCCGGACCAGCCGAAGTAAAAAAGAAGGCCGAAGCGAAAGTCAAAGCGGCACCGGTAGCTCGGCGCGAACGCAAGGCCGAGAAGAAAGTTCTCAACTACACGCTCAGAACCGTGGAACCACCCGCTGCTCGTGGCGAAAGCTACCCCGTCGCCATCGAAATGACTATTGGTCGCGCCGAGGGTTGCGCTATTCCTATTGCCGACACCTTCGCCTCGCAACTCCATGCCCGAGTATTCAAACGCGGCAACGAAGTGTTCGTGGAAGATCTCGGTTCCACCAACGGCACCTTTGTCAACCGCAAGCGCATTGGCGGGCCCGTAGCGCTGCGCCCAAAGGACCGTATCCAGATCGGTGACACGGTCCTGGAGTTGCAGAAATGATAAGCCTGCTTAATACTGATCGATCCGGTCTGTACCTTTCATCGAGGCGCGTACAACGGTGATCGAACTTCGGGCTGCCGGGGTCAGCGATGCCGGACGCGTGCGTTCGGCAAACCAAGACCGCTTCCTGATCGTCGCTGACCGCATCTATGTGGTAGCCGACGGTATGGGCGGGCATCGTGGCGGCGAAGTAGCAGCCCAAATGACCGTCGACGCTCTTGGCACCAACACGAATTCGATCCAATCGACAAGCGATTTAGTGACACGCCTGGAACAAACCAACCAAGCCGTTCTTGAGCGATCCAACGATGACCCAGAACTACGCGGTATGGGGACCACCGTGACCGCAGTTGCGCTATTCAACCCCGAAGCCAAAAACCCTGTCGTTTCCATTATCAACGTCGGCGACTCGCGCACGTATCGTATGCGCGCTGGTGAACTGGAACAACTGACGGAAGATCACTCAGTGGTAGCCGAGCTAATGCGCACCGGACGGTTGTCTCCGGAGGAAGCTCGCGGTCATCGTCAACGTTCGGTGCTTACCCGCGCCGTTGGCGTAGAACCCAAACTCGAAGCCGACACACTCGAAGTGCTGGTGAATCGCGGTGACCGGTTCATGCTCTGCACCGATGGCTTGTACTCTGAAGTACCCGATCTGCGTATCGCTGCGGCACTGCGCCAGCTTGGTGACGCTCACGAAGCTTCGAAAGAACTGGTTCGCCTTGCCCTGCAAAATGGCGGCCGAGATAACGTAACCGTACTTATTATCGATGTTCTTGACGATCGCGACCCTTCCTACGCGGCCTCAAAATTGTTGGTAGGGGAAACCACCTTTGGCGGATCGTCGGTTGAATCCTACGAGCCGCCGGCAACGGCAAATACGGGCGAACCAACGAAACCTGGCCCGTCATCCTCCGCCAAACTCGATCCCCCCAAAAAGATCAAAGGCGCGGCACGCAAACCTTGGGCTGTGAACCTACGCGTCCTGCTGTTCGTTGGCCTGCTGGCCGCACTTGGTGCCGTTGTGGCCTGGGTCATCACCGCCGGAAAAGACATCCCTTCCGATCGACGAATTCCCACTTCGGATACCTCGACAAGCCTCGTTGACACGGTCCCGGGATCGACCATCGTTGGCGGACCGGCAATTCCACTACAGACATTGCCAAGCGACGAGCAACCTGGTGTCACGATTCCAGGTTCAACCGAAATCCCTATTTCCGCCGTTGAGAACTCGGTAGTAGTTGACGGCGCAATCCCCGGCGCGTACAAGGGGGTTTCGCCTTCATTGGTACCCACAACCCTGGATCCTTTCGACCCAGAACCGAAGGTAAGAGCAACACCAAATGCCAAATCCAAGTCAAAAAGAAGAACTACAAAGACCGTTCCCAAGAAGCTCGTCGTCAAACGGGTGGCGGTTAGATCAGTGGCAATTAAAGCGGTGTTAGCCAAGAAAGTCTTAGCCAAGAAGGTCGGAGTCAACAGGGTCGGCATTAGTAGGGTCCAAGTCAACAGGGTCCAAGTCAACAAGGTCGGAGTCAACAGGGTCGGCATCAACAGGGGCCAAGTCAACAGGGTCCAAGTCAACAAGTTTGAGGTCAACAGGGTGGGAAAAAAAGTCATCGTGCAAGGTGCGGCCGTCAAGCATTCGGCCAACGATGCTTTCAGTACCTCCCCTACCGAAAGCGCCCTAACTAAAGCTGTCTTCAACCAATGAGAGTTTCTGTTGCCACCGTTGCCCGCAGACGAACAGAACTTGGCCTG
>JAYUVJ010000177.1:0-2214 GCA_043754155.1 Acidimicrobiia bacterium | reverse complement strand
CAAATACATGGACCGTGATCTAGAAACCCGGCGCAAGGTCAAATCAGCGACAACCTACCCCGCGGTAATTGGCTTTATGTCAGTTATTACTGTAGTTGTACTTACCTTTTTCGTTCTTCCGAAGTTCAAGACTTTCTTCGATTCGTTTGGCGCAAAATTACCTTTAGCTACGCGGATGCTCATCGCGACAACCGACTTTACGGGCGCTTGGGGCAAAGTGATTTTCCTCGGTTTCTTAGGTTTGATTGCTGCGTTCATTTTGGGGACTCGTCGCGAGCCGGGAAAGCTGGTGAGAGATCGAGTGTTTCTGCGGTTACCCCGTGTGGGCGGCCTGATCCGTATTGCCATCGTCGAGCGTTTTTGCAGGATTCTCGCGGTAATGATGCAAGCGGGAGTTCCACTTCCTGATGCGCTGCTCGTTGCCGGTGAGACTACGGGCAATCGAGTTTTCCGAAAAGGCCTTCTTCAAATTCGCGCCGACATGATGCGAGGAGATGGGCTTGCCGCTCCGCTCGCAGCCACGAATTTGTTTCCAGCTGCTGCTCGCCAAATGATTCGTGTCGGCGAAGCAACTGGCACGCTCGACGAGCAATTGGGATCCTCCGCTGATTATTACGGGCGAGAACTTGAATACAAGCTCAAGCGTTTCACTGATCTTTTCGAGCCCGTCATGATCATGTTCATGGGCGTAGTCGTTGGCTTCGTGGCCATTGCCCTTGTGTCAGCCATGTACGGCATCTTCAATCAGGTGGACGTCTGATGAGGTCGGGTCGAGCTGACGTCGCTCGTTCTGAACTCGGTGACACCATAATCGAAGTGCTCATTGCGCTCACGATCATGGGCTTCGCAGTCGCTGGGTTGTTACCGATGGTCGCGTCAACAGTATCGTCAGCAGATCGGCTAAAGAAGCACGCGAGGGTAACGCAGGTTATGTCTAAGGCCGTTGAAGCGGTTCAGGCCGAGCCTTGGCGCGCCGATTGCGACTACGCCCCGATGCTTTCCGCGCTCTCTTCGGCACCCGATCCGACAATTGTTCCCAGTCTGATCGCCCATTGGGATCCAATCACCAAGCTCTTCGTCGCAGGCTGCCCTGATGAAGCGGCGCCGTCGTTATTGAAGACCATCCTGTTACGGCTCACGGTCGAAACGCCCGATCATCGGAGTTCGCAAAAGCTCGAAGTGACGAAGAGGCCATGAGAAAAGAACAAAATGAAGCGGGTTTCACGCTTGTCGAGGTACTGATTGTGATGGTCATTATGGGAATGATTGGGGTTGCCATCGGAGCTTCGCTGCTTTCCACCATTAACGCGAACCAACGGGTGGCTAAAGACCTCCCAGGCCCGCGCGCTTCTCAAACTCTTGCAGCTTGGCTCAAGACGGACATCGAAAGTGCAAGTCCTTCGGGCCTTTCGACATGGATCAGCACCGCAGCCGGCACTGATTCAGGTTGTGCCTCGCCCGTCCCTCCGGAGCCCCTCGGGGCGGTCAATGTTTTGCATGTGGACACGGTGGACCCCACTGGGCGAGCAAGCGGCCCAAGTGACTACTCTGCCTCTTATCGGTTCCACCCTTCGGATGCGACGCTTTGGCGAGTGTGGTGTCGAAGAGGGAAACCTCCCATCGTCAATTCGCCGCTGGTTACTCAGCTAAAGAATGTGCCTTCAGCGACATATAACGGCAATACCGGGCGAGTCTCGATGACTCTTATCACTACGGCGAAAACGATCGACTACACGTTCTCCCTCACAGCGTCTTCACGTATTCCGTCGACAACGACTGTGGTTCCACCTGACCCAACGACAACACTCGCGTCGAGCAACGCGTGTGATTACACGGCCCCTACGGTGACGCCCAATCCAGTCAAAAAGGATTCGCCCGGCAACAGCCCCGGCAGCCTGCTTTCCTCGCTGACGTTTCAAATTACCGCTAGCGGACGATGCTCGAATCCGTTCGATACTCCACCCGATACCGGACAACTTGCTGTCAGGTTCACAGTGCCCCCGGGTGGAACTACCTATACCGTGCAGCTTCAATCGGTGGCGGTCGGCATCTGGAAAAATACGACCCCTTACCCATCACCGAGTGCGCTGTGGAGGCGCGATGACACGTACCCGATTACCGTCCTCGATGGTTACGATCCTGCTGATGTCGTGAACAGCCCTGGTTATCCTGTCCCTGGCCCGGCCTTTGTTCTGGTCGTGAAGCCATGACCTT
>JAYUVJ010000176.1:0-3589 GCA_043754155.1 Acidimicrobiia bacterium | reverse complement strand
ACGGCCGTATTTATCCGTGCCCCAGTAGTAGAACGCGTCGGCGAAAGTGTTACCGTGCTCGCCGAAGCTCGAGGAAACCCTGTGCTGGTGCAGGGAGGCTCTCACGGTCAGATTTTTGCGTCATCCTTTCACCCTGAGATCACCGCGGATCTCAGAATCCATCAATTGTTTTTTGCTGCAGCGTTCCCCGCGGCAGCTTCTCTACCGAGGTAGTACCGATGTCCGGACATTCCAAATGGGCCACAATCAAACACAAGAAAGGTGCAGCGGATAAGGCTCGAGGCAAGCTGTGGGCCAAACTCGTTCGCAACATTGAAGTAGCGGCCCGCGAAGGTGGCGGCGATCGCGATGGCAACGCCACACTGCGCGCCATGATCATCAAGGCCAAAGCGGGCCAAGTGCCTTCCGACAAAATCGATAATGCGATTAAGCGTGGCACGGGCGAGCTAAAGGCCGACAAAGTGATGGAAGACATCATGTATGAGGGTTACGCACAAGCAGGCGTGGCGCTGCTCGTGCAGGTCTCTACCGACAACCGCAACCGTTCTGGTGGTGATGTGCGTTCGACGTTCTCCAAAAATGGCGGAAACATTGCTGAGCCGGGGGCTGTTGGCTGGCAGTTCGATCGCAAAGGCGTGATAGTTGTCCAGAAGGCGCAAAATGGCAAAACCATTACTGAAGATCTGTTGATGGAGTGCGCGCTCGATGCTGGCGCCGAGGACATCATCGACAACGACGACACCTTCGAAGTGCGCTGTGGGCCCACCGATATTGGGTCGGTGTGCGCAGCGTTGGGTGAAGGGAAAATCGATTTCGATTCTGCCGATCGGCCCATGGTTCCTTCAACGGTGATTGCCATTACCGATGCTGAAGTAGCCCGCAAGATTCTCAAGCTTATGGACGCTCTCGAAGACCTCGATGATGTGGAAGAAGTGTTCGCCAACTTCGATATCTCGGAGGAAGTTTTCGCTGCACTTGCTGGGTAACGAGTACACCTACTAAGCACAATCGGATGCCAGTCTCAACGATGGGTGTGAATGGAAGTTGAAGAAAGCCCCGCCCTCGCTGGGCGGGGCTTTCCTGTGCACGGGTCTAAAACGGTGGAGCCAGGGTGTCAATAATCGGCCTCTTGGGCAGCTTTGGTTTCGACGGCGAAGGTTTTTCGGATACTTGTGGTGGCAAAGGCGGGAGCGCGGGGAAGCCTGCGAGTCATAGCGGCAAGAAGTGTGGAGACGACAGCAACGACCAAGGCGACTTGGAATGCCACACGGTAGGACGAAGCCAACCGGGGTTGGCCGAGGACAGAACCCGCGGCAGCAATCGACACCATCACTTGCGTGCCCATGACGCTCCCGGTTTGCACCATGAGTTGTTGAACTGCCCCAATTGTGCCGAGTCGATCTTCCGGGACAGAATTGGCCACGGTGGCTGAAAGTGATGGAGAAGCAAACGCCATTCCAAAACCGGCCATCCCAATAGCTACAACCAAGACCACGACAGAGCCGCCTACTTTGGAGAAAGCCAACATGCCCATCGAAACCGCAATCATGGCGGAACCAAAGGTTGCCGTTGCTCTCTCCCCGTAACGCACCGCTAAGTATCCGGCGATAGGGGCCATGATGGCAAAAACGATGGGACGTCCAATAGTGGCGCGGCTTGCTTTGGTGAGCGTGAAATGGAAGAAACCTTCGCCAACGAGTAAGTCGTTGATGAGGATGAGCCCCGCACCAATGTAAGCAAACTGCGCCAGCATTTGTGACGACATGCCAGCGGCCACATTGCGGATCTTGAGCAACCGCATCGGGAGAAGGGCGTTGGGTGCCTTCTTTTGCCAGGCGACAAAGGCAAAGAGACTCAACGGAGCCAACGCAAAACAAAGAAGCACCCGCGGGCTCGTCCAACCCCACTCGGGACCGCGATTGCAGCCAAAGAGTAAAAACATCGTAGTGAGTCCGAGCAGCACCGCACCTTTGGCATCAAACTTGGTGGCCGGCCTGCGACCTGTATCGGGAATGAACTTAAAGGCCACCACCAATGCGATCAAAAAGAATGGGCATTGGGCCAAGAACATTGAGCGCCATCCAAAATGATCTACAAGTGGACCGCCGAGAAGGACTCCTAGCACTGGTGACCCGGCGCCTACGAGGGACCAGTACCCCATAGCTTTGACGCGCTTTTCGCGTTCGAACGTAGAAAAGATGATGGCGAGAGAGGAAGGTCCAAGCGCCGTGGTGATGGCGGCGGCCAAGGTGCGAAACGCAATAAGGGCGTAGACGTTGGGGGAGAGACCAACGAGTAGCGAGCTGAACACGCCGCCGAGCAGCCCGAACAAATAGAGCTTACGGTGGCCACGCAGATCACCGAGGCGCCCGAGAGCCGGAGCGAGAATCGCAGCAACAAGGGAGGGTCCGGTGAAGGCCCACAGCACCAGACTTGGTGAGGTTTTTAGATCTTCGGAGATTGACTGTCGGGCGACGGAGAGCAATGTGTAAACCACTCCGGCGGCAAAGTTGCCTAGCATTACGCTAATCAGAATCAGCGTGGATGACCGCTTAGTGGGGACCTCTCGGTAACGGAGCCAACTGCGGATGACGGCGTCCCACGGCAAAGTGGGAACTTCCGTCAGCGATTCAAACTCAGCCCGTTCGTGCTGTTCGTCGCTTTCACTCTGGCTTAGGGAACGGTTTGGGGTTGCCATATCTTTTTCTAGCGCAGCGTTCGGCTTAGGTGCGTGAGGCGAGGGATTTGGGGGTTTCACAGTTGTTGGCGTTTCGTGCTCAAGTTATGCGTTGGTCGAATGAAGGGTGTATCGAACATCAGGTTGGCGCTCTTCGTTATCGCCTTCGGTTCGCTTGTTGGCGACAAATCCATGACGCTCATAAAAGCTCTGTGCGCGTAGGTTTTCTTGGAATGTCCAAAGGCTGAGGTCACCTTGATGTGCAACTCGCTGTTCATTCTGCGCGCCTACCAACAATGCCGATCCAATACCCTTCCCAATCCAGGCCGGGTCAACGTAAAGATGCTCGATCCAGCCGGGTTTGGTAGCGATGTATCCCACCACAAATCCGGCGCTAACAGCCACGTTGACCCTTGAAGAGGAACAGAGCTCTTGGGCAATCCAAGCCCGAACGTCGACGGGGTCATGAGCCATGCGTACGAGTCCGTTTCGGTAAGCGCAAGTAAAGGACCGAAGGTAAATCTCGGCTATAGCTGGAGCATCGCCACTTTCTGCAGTTCGGATCGTGAAATTTCGCAGCGAATCGATAATCCCTGAGATCCCTGGTTCCTGGTGGGTGCGAAGTTCATCAAATGACCACCATCGAGCATCGGGGCTTTCCCCGGCTTGCGGGTTTGGGTCATCGTCGGGAGCCGAGAGAAGGAAGCGTAGATCGAGGTGGTAGTGGCCACGCGGTCCATCGTGGGTATCTAGGTGCACCAACTCTGGGCATCCAGAAAAATGCTCTGCGCTCAGACCAGTTTCCTCTAGGCATTCCCGCAGAGCGGCATCACCGGGGGATTCCCCGTCGTCGATATGTCCACCGGGCTGAAGCCAGATACCAAGTCGCTTGTGTTTATGCAAAACTACGCC
>JAYUVJ010000175.1:0-2295 GCA_043754155.1 Acidimicrobiia bacterium | reverse complement strand
AACCAAGGCGGGAACCGCGAAGCAAACAACGCGTTATGGCGAATCGTGATGGTCCGCCTCACCTGCGATCCGGCCACCCGCGCCTACCGAGACCGGCGGGGGCGGCCGAGGTTCATGGCGCGTACGTTCATTGTGATCAACGCCGGCCAAGTTGACGGCCACACACCCGGGACAGGTCACACCGACCGTCTCGGCCGTGATCTCACTGGCCGATACAACGAGAACGCCTACGCCGTTGAAGAACTCGTAGCCGAACTCTCAGCAGCGTTCACGTGCGCCATCCTTGGCATCTCTCCCACCCCCACGACCCGACCACGCCCAGTACCTCGCCCACTGGCTCAACGTACTCCGCACCGATCCCAAAGCACTACACGCCATCGCCGGGAAAGCCCAAGCCGCCACCGACCACCTCACCGGACTTACAGAAACTTCGCTAAACAATCAACTATAACCGTAGCGGTTACGAAACTGTTTAAGAACTGTAAACGTATTGAAATTGGCTCTGACACTGCAAATCATTGCGTACTTTTGCGAAGTGGCTTAGGATGACTGCGCAGGGTCGGGTCGCTCGTACGAGCTGTATCGGGTCTTGCCTACTCAACGCCTTGGCTCTTGCCGGGGCGTTTTTTTTATCCCGAGACGATCGGCCCGAAGCGGTCGGGGAACCAGTTCCACATGAACGAACGGTTGTCTGCTCTGGTCACGTGTTGAAGAGCGGCATAGATGGTTTGACGTAATGCCTTGTCCCAATTGATCGGCTGGTGCACATCCTCATGAGGGTTTCCTCCAACGCCAAGGAATTTCGAAGCATGCAACTCATACCCGACCGGGAGACCATGTTCCCGGGCGAGCATCTTGTGATGATCGAGCCATCCCCTCAGACTGCGTTCCACTCCCCTACCGGAACCGCAACCGCAGCCAACAAGTCATGCTCATCATTCGTTGAGTCATCGACGTAAAACAGCCAAACATCGCGTCCCATCAGCGACGTTCGTCATCACGGAGCCGTTCGAACGCAGCCGAACGGATGTAGCCGCGCAACGTCAAACCCCGAGCCTTCGCCGCCGCCTTCAACCGTAGATAATCCACAGGATCGATCTCGATCAACACAGCCGACTTCTTACCTGATTCGATAACGGTATTCGTAACAGCTTCCGTAACGGTTCCAGAATCGAAACGAGAAAGCGGATCATGAGCAGTAACCACATCACGACGCACGTTCTTGCTCATACCGCCACTCCTTTCACCAGCGGGGCGCTGATCTCAAGCTCAAGCACACGAGCAAGCAAATCGTCACCAGCCATCGCAACGGGTGAACTCATCGCAATCTCACGGCGCTGGTCGTATGCGTACGGAACTTCAGCCCGAGCCGGGAACACCACCACCTTCGACGCACCCCACCGCTGACTGGGTTGCATCTGAGACACCACACCATGGCCATGATTCGCTCGCCCATCAAACTTGCCAACCGCCACAAGATCAATCTCGCCGGGACCACCTAGACGCTCAGCCAGATCCGCAAGCCCTTCAAGCTCCATCGTGGTTGCCCCCGTGCAACCAATCAACACATCAGATGCCGCCAACGCCTGGGCAGCCGTACCTGGGGGAGTGTCCACAATCGTCAACACATCCACTCGATCAATACGCTTGAGATCATCAGCCTTCTCCACACCCGGCAGATGAATCACACCAGCCTCAGGAAGCCACATCGCCAACGATCGTTGCGGGTCAACGTTCACGAGCTGAACAGCAACCCCAGCGCGACGGGCAGCAACCCATAAGACCGCGGCGGTAGCTGCTGAGGAGCTTGCGGCAGCAACCGGAGTTGTTCCTGCCAACGCCCGAAAGGTCCTCGCAATCGCCGGTGGAAGAGGTCTCGCCACTCGGATCGAGGGTACGACTTCGTGGAAGCTCACTAATGCTGGCCACCAGTGGCTCGTAGAGCACCCTCAGGAGGTAGCCGCCTGATCTGATCTCTCGAACCTGAGTCCGGATATGCAACAAGCCATCAGCGCTAATGTGGAAGGCCAAGTATGTTTGGCTGGCGGTGGTAGAATCGGCCTTTCTTTGGTTTCGAAAGGGTGAACATGCGAAAAAGATTCGCCGTTCTGGGTTTCATCGGTGCCTTGGTGCTTTCTTTCAGCCTCTTCGTGTCGGGACTTCGGTCGAACACTCCAGTGGCGAACGCCCAGGCCGTGTCAACGCCGACACCAACACCAACACCAACACCAACACCAACACCAACACCAACACCAACACCAACACCAACACCAACACCAACACCAACACCAACAC
>JAYUVJ010000174.1:0-21326 GCA_043754155.1 Acidimicrobiia bacterium | reverse complement strand
GCTGCGTTGGCCTTCTCCGGTGTCCCCTGGATTGAGGTGCCCTATGACGATCCGGCCTGGCTGCCTGCACGTCGAGACTGGCTGTTGCCTAACCCCGTCGAGATTGACGCCGATGGAACAATCCGTCCGCCCGATGGTCCTGGGCTTGGAATCACCCCCGATTTCGTTGCACTAGAGAAATACCGAATCGCGTAACCCGCTTGGCACTCAAGCTTTAGAAGCGAGCATCTGGTCCGCTTGGATTCGATGACTCTGACAACAAGACGCGATCACCCAGTACTAAGGACAGGGATTATTACTAAGCAACCACAAAGATTTCGGCGCTCGTTTGTATTTGTCACTCGCACGTCAAGCCAAAAGCCGTTCGTCTAATGACTTACTCTCCAAGAGACCGCTATCGACGGCGGGCGCAGCAAGCTCTTCTCCCCTTATCGGACGGTGAGGGAGAGGGCTGTGGACGGCTGTGCGCTCCTCGAGTCGTTCCAGGCTGTCCTCCAACGCACGTGTAAGGCGTTGACGGTCACCGGACGCCAGAAGATCGAGCACCAGCCCGGTGAACACGGCTTTGGCCAACACGGCTTCACGACGGGCTTCAGGGCGAGGCATTCCGGTGCGAACCAGGATCTCCTCGGGGTAACGCATCCAAAGGGTTATCTGATCCGCACGAACCTGCGCCGTGAGGCCAGTGATCGTTGCATCAAGGGTGACCGCTTCGTAGCCCAGTCGAGTGATAGCCAGGTTCGAGGGTGATTCGTTGACCCAACGCCACCATTTGCGGAACCATTGGGAAACGGTGAGGTTCGGGTTCTTGCGAAGCCACTCCGACCCAATTGCTTCCTGCTCCTCATTGGCTCGCTTCAGCGCTGCAGCCAGGATCTGTTCCTTCGGTCCCAGATGGTGCACCAACCGTGAGGCGCTCGTCCCTAAAGCCTCCGCCAGCGGCCGAAGGGATGCTCCTGCAAGTCCATGGCTGGCCAAATAGGAAACGACGGAATCCAGAAGCTCAAGCTTAAGTTCCAGATCCGGAGTTCTTGCCACCCCGCCAATGTAGTGACTCGCTGGCCCCGAAACCGGTTGAACCTGCTGATAGTCAATCGCAATCCAACCGAGTGGACGTGAAACGGGGGCGTTTCGATTGGTGGTGACCCGAATTGCGTCCAGTTGATTTGCGCCGATGAAGTCCACCTGCAGTGAAGGTCACCTGCCGGTCATCACGGATTGCTCAGGTCGATTCGAGTTGGTTGCTGCTGACGGATACCCTCAATGTCCGTGTCTGAAATCCGATTTGCTTCAACCCACGGTCGATGGGTTCTTGCTGCTGCCATTCTCGGATCAGGGATCGCTTTTCTCGATAGCAGCGTGGTCAATACTGCGCTCCCAAGTATCAAACGGGAGTTCAATGCCAGTCTCGCCGGACAGCAATGGGTGGTCACCGGCTACCTGCTCACCCTCGGTTCACTCCTGGTCGTTGGAGGGTCGCTCGGTGATCTCTTTGGACGACGACTGGCATTCGTAAGTGGACTTATTGGATTTGGCATTACCTCGGCCCTTTGTGGGATCGCACCAAATCTCGGTGTATTAATTGCAGCACGGGTTGGGCAGGGCATAACTGCGGCACTGCTCGTCCCCGGAAGTATGGCCATGATCGCTGCGGTGTTTCATCCCGACGACCGGGCCAAAGCCATCGGTGCGTGGTCGGGCCTGGCGGGTGTCGCCACGGCAATCGGGCCGTTTCTTGGCGGATGGCTGATCGATACCGTCTCGTGGCGTTGGGTGTTTCTCATAAACCCGCCGCTTGCTGTCGTCGCTGTGTGGATTGCCCTCACCAAAGTTCCCGAAACTCGTGGTGCGGAAATCGGTGCGAAGGAGGACGGTAGCCAACGACGAACTATCGACGTTCAAGGAGCGATTGCACTTTCGTTGGGACTTGCCGGAGTGGTCTATGCACTCATTGAAGGTCCGTCGCGTCACTGGCCTCGCAGTGCCGAGCTAGCGGCGGTCGGCGGAGCGTTGTCATTACTTGCCTTTGCGTTGATCGAGCGTCGGAGCTCCGCACCAATGGTGCCACTGAGTCTTTTCCAATCCAAGCGATTTGCTGGAATCAATGCTGCCACGTTCGTCATATGGGGAGCCATCGGCGCAGTGTTCTTTCTGCTCACGATCCACCTGCAAACCGATCTTGGTTATTCAGCAACTGAAGCTGGTGCCGCAACGATCCCGGTAACCATTTTGATGATGTTGTTCTCGGCCAAATCGGGAGCATTGGCGCAACGCATAGGTCCGCGGCTGCCAATGATTGTTGGTCCTCTCGTCGTTGCTTCCGCTTTCGCCCTGATGACTCGAATTCATCCCGGCGTCTCATACCCGAGGGCTGTGTTCCCGGCCGTGATGATGTTTGCTTTGGGCCTGACTATCACCGTCGCTCCGTTGACCGCCACGCTGATTGCCTCCGTTGAGGATCGTCACGCCGGAGTGGGTTCAGCCATCAACAACGCCGTCGCCCGCGTCGCTTCCCTGTTGGCTATCGCCGTTCTCCCTGCGCTTGCCGGCATCGCTGGAGCAAGCGGTGCGTCACTCAATGCCGGCTTTGCCAAAGCCATGTGGATCTGCGCCGCTCTCACCTCAATCGGCTCAGCAATATGCGCGCTGACCATCTTTAACGACCAGTGCTGAACGTGGAAGGGCCTTGTCGTCAACCGATTTCGACGGCTACTTGCATACGACGGAGTTGCTCAAGCGATAGGTGACAGCGCATGAGGTGGCCCGGTTCAACTTCGACCAGATCGGGTTCGATGGTCGCGCACTTCTCCTCAACGCCACTACCGGCGCGGCGAGGGCACCGAGTGTGGAGAACACAGCCCGAAGGCGGATTGGCCACGCTAGGAACTTCGCCGACCAAGCGCACTCGGTTAGTGGCTTCACCATCAACGCTTGGCAAAGAAGAAACCAGCGCCTCCGTATAGGGATGATGCGGTCCAGTGAACACGGTGCTTGCCGGCCCGAGTTCCATGATGCGCCCGAGATACAACACCGCAATGCGATCGGAGAGATATCGCACAACACCAAGATCATGGGAAATAAATAGGTAGCTAACGTTTTCCGCACGCTGAAGATCCACGAGCAAATTGAGAATCGCCGCCTGCACCGAAACGTCGAGCGCTGAGGTGGGCTCATCGCAGACAATTAAACGCGGATTCCCAGCAAAGGCCCGAGCAATAGCAACACGTTGTTTTAAACCACCGGAAAGCATCACGGGTTTTGCGGCGTGCAAACGAGCGTCTACTCGCATCTCGGTGAGTAGGTCTTCGGCCCGCTGCACTGATTCTTCCTTCGATTTTCCCGCCAACTTTGCTACGGCCCGGCTGACAATGCGGCGCACACTGTGGCGCCGGTTGAGAGCCGAATCGGGATTTTGGAACACAATTTGCACCGCGCCAACATCGGCCGCACTTCGATCAGCAATGGTGGGCCCGAGATCATTCCCATCAAGTTGCACAATGCTTCCAGCATCGGCATCAGTAAGACCGAGGAGGACTTTGGCCAACGTAGTTTTGCCGGAACCTGATTCACCCACTAAGCCCAGCGTTTCTCCGGCTTTGAGGGTAAACATCACATCAGTAAGTACACGTACGGCAGCGTCGTCTTTACCAAACGTCTTGCTGAGGGCCTTGAGCGAAATGATTGGTCGTTCGCCTGATTCAGCAATTTGAGCAGCTGACCGATTGGAGATTGGCACCGCCACTTCATTGGATCGAGGAAGGTGTGGGGCAAGATCGGGATGGAAACAACGGCTGAATTGTCCGCCGCCGAGGGCCACCATTGGGGGCTTTTCAGTGCGGCATTGTTCTGTTGCAATAGGACATCGATCAACGTACACACATCCAGGCATAACCATGCCAAGTGGAGGCAACGCACCAGGAATCGTGTCGAGCCGGTCGACGTCTTTGCGTAACCCAACACGAGGAATGCAGCGAAGTAACCCAACTGAATACGGATGACGAGGATCGCCGAGTAGCTGAGCAGTGGAACCCTCTTCAACCAGTTGTCCGGCATAGAGCACGCCAATGCGATCGCACATGGAGCGGATAACACCCAAGTTGTGGCTTATGAACAACACCGAAGTATTCGTACGTGTACGTAGGGTACGTACCAGGTCGAGCACTTCGGCTTCAACGGTGGCATCAAGGCCCGTGGTGGGTTCGTCGAGAATGAGCAACCGTGGATTGGTCGCCAGCGCCATAGCAATCACCACGCGTTGCGCCATACCGCCCGATAACTCGTGAGGATAACGGCGCATCACTTTGCCCACGTCGGCAATCTGCACGGCGATCAATGCTTCTTCGGCCTTGGCAAACGCATCGGCCCTGGAAAGGCCAGCAATGGTGAATACTTCGGCCACCTGATGGCCAACGCGAATCGAGGGATTCAATGAGGCAATGGGGCTTTGGTACACCATTGAGATGGCCTCAGCCCGGAGCTTGCGGACATCCTCGGTGGACATGGTGGTGATGTCTTGACCTTCGAAACGGATTGCGCCTCCGGTGATGGAACCGTTGCTCGGCAGATACCGCATTGCCGCGTAAGCCGCGGTTGATTTGCCGCAACCAGATTCGCCCACCAGACCAAAGGCCTCGCCCGGAGCCACACTGAAGGAAACTTCACGTAATACCGGGCGGTCAATTCCGCGGACGTTGTAGGCCACCTGAACGCGATCAAACTCCAGGGTGGGAACAACCAGGCCCGAAGCGGCTGCGTCGGAAGGGATGGAAAGAGTAGAAGTGCTCATCGTTCGAAGGCCTCCGCGAGTCCGTCTTGGATAAGGTTGACACCAATGGCTAACAGGGCAATGGCCAGGGCGGGAAATACCGTCGCCGACCAGTTCAGGCCATTCATAAATGCGTAATGGTTAGCTACTTGGGTACCCCAGTCGGATGAATCAGGGCCAGCGCCGGCTCCGAGGAACGAGAGGGTGGCGATAGCGAAAATTGCGTAACCCAATCGCACCGTGAACTCAACGAGCAGCGACGGTAAAATATTGGGGAGCAATTCTTTGAACAAAATGTGTTGAGTGTTTTCCGTTCGCAATCGCGCAGCAGCAACATATTCAAGCTCGGCCTCACCAAGCACCGAAGCGCGAACGGTTCGGGCAATAATCGGCGTGAACACCACAGCGATGATGAACAGCACCACTAACATCGAATCGCTCTTGATCGAAGCCGTGATGAGTAGTGCGAACACAATCGTGGGCATCGACATAAATACGTCGGCAACGCGCATCAGGATCTCATCGACCATGCCTTTGAAGTATCCGGCCACCAAACCAATGATCGTGCCAAAAATTGCAGCAATCACCGTGGCACCAAAGGCGACAAAAAGAATCACCCGAGTGCCCACAATCACGCGACTCAACACGTCACGACCAAGATTGTCGGTTCCAAACCAATGCTTCGCCGTGGGGTTCTGCAGCTTTGCCATCAGATCTTGAGCTGCTGGGTCTTGTGGTGCGATGGCTGAGCCAAACAACGCGCAGGCCAACCAAAATCCGCTAATAAGTACGCCTATGAGAAATGATGGGCGCCGCAAAAGCAGCGCAAACCGTTCTTTTCGTTGAGCGCGGACCTCTTCCTCTGCCCTTGCCCGCACGCTGAGTTGATCGCGCGAAATCGTTGGGTCGCCAGAAACAATCGTGGAATTTGACTGCGTGCTCATTTGATCACCGACTGACGGATTCGCGGGTTGAGAACGGTGTACAAAAGATCAGCAAAAAAAGTTGTAACTACAAACAAGACACCGGTAATAAGCACGGATGCCTGTAGTAGAGGGAAATCGCGTTGCCGAACCGACGTAAGAAGGAGTTGTCCAAAGCCTGGGTAGTTAAAGATTCGTTCCACGGCGACAAGACCGCCGAGTAGGTAGCCAATTTGTGTGGCAGTAACCGCGATCGTGGGCATAAGTGCGTTGCGCAGTACATGCTTGCCCACAACGGTGCGCCGGGGTAAGCCCTTGAGCAACGCAGTCCGCGTGTAATCAGCATCCATACCTTCGATCACGCCAGCGCGAGTGATACGAGCGATGTAGCCGAAAAGAACCAACACCAAACATGCGGCCGGGAGGATCAAATGGCGGTATTGCTCGACGACGCTGGACCCTTCGGGCGCGTTTGCCGATACGGGAAGCCACTTGAGCTTCACCCCAAAAATCAAGATCAGAAACACCGCCCATACAAATTCAGGGATCACCGCAGCCGACAGTCCGCCCACGGTAATGACTTTGTCGATCACTTTGTTTTTGCGGAGGGCGGCGATGACTCCACCCAGAAGGCTGATGGGGAGAACGGCAAAAAATGCCAACATGGCCAACCTCGCTGAATATCCAAGGGCCGGTCGAAGCTTTTCGGTGACCGGCACGTCATAGTTAAGGGACTGACCCAAATCTCCGCTGAGCGTGTCACCGAGCCAGTTGACGTATTGCCTAGGGATTGGTCGATCCGTTCCAAGTTGATGGTTGAGCAGCTTCACGGCGTCTTTGTCGGCAAAAGGTCCGAGGATCTTTTGAGCGACGTTACCGGGAAGGGCGTGGGTGGCGAAGAACACCAATCCAGTCAGCAGGAATAGTGTGAGGATCGCAAGGAGAAAACGGCGGAGCAAAAATCGCTTCATGGAACTCGTTTGGTGGCGGTTGGTGGCGGTACGGGCATGGCGATTGAACTGTTTATATCGTTGCAGGTTTCCCTGATGGATTGTGCAATTCGCAAACCCAAAAAAGAACCCAGAGTGGCGTTTAAACCCGGGAATGCACAACGGCCCGTGCAACCAAGGTTGCAACGGGCCGTTTGTCAAACAGCTGAGCGGTTAGGCCCAGTTAAAATTTAAGCAAGCTTGGCCTTGGTGGTCTCAAGAACGTTCATGCCGTTGGTGTAGTTGCCCGAGAGTTCTTTGCGGGAAGCATCAAGAGCGGCACCGAAGATGGCGAAGCCGATCGGGGAGTCCTCAAGCAGGATTTCCTGGATCTTCTTCGACTGTGTCTTTTGGGTTTGAAGGTCAGAAGAGGCCATGAATGACTTTGCTGCGGTGTCGTATTCAGGACTCTTGTAGTGCGCAGCATTCCAAACACCATCAGACAGCAACGAGGCGGTGAGGTACACGTTAGGGATACCGCGGTGGCCGTATTCGGTGATGCCGAAATCGGAGTTCAACCAGCTTGGGTTGCGCTTGTCGTCGTAGTAGGCCGATCCATCGTCGTCGGCGATGTCAATGGTGACGTTGATGCCGATTTCCTTGGCTGACTGCTTAACGACTTGCGACAACAACTTGATGTCGGCGCGGCCCCAGGTGGACAGGGTTACGTCGAAGCCATCTTTTTTGCCAGCGTCGCTCAAGAGCTGCTTGGCCTTGGCGATGTCCTTCTTGCGCTGGGCGACGGTCTTGTCGGTGGTTGGGTAACCAGGAGCCATTGGGCTGTCATTACCGATCGAGCCGAAACCGTCGGCTACGCCAGCGAGGATTCCTGGGCGGTCGAGAGTTAGGGCAAGAGCCTGACGGAGACGCTTGTCAGCAAAAACACCCTTGTCGCAGCGCATGTGGATCTGCAAGTGGCCCGCAGTTTTTGTGGAGGTCACGTTGAAGTTTGAATCAGCCTGAAGCGTTTTGGCGGTGGTGGCCGAGCAGAAAGCGTCCCAATCAACCTGGCCACCTTGAAGCGCGGTCAAACGTGCGCCGTCATCTTTGAACTGCAGAACTTGGAGACGGTCGAAGTTTGGCTGACGGGCCTTGTCAAAGTAGGTGGGATTGCGCTTGAAGGTTGCGCCCTGGTCCACGGTGTACTTGTCGAGGACCCATGGGCCGGAACCAATAAATGAGGTTTCCCAGCCGCCGGCGTAATCGCGGGGCAGGATGATGGCGTTGTAGTTATCGGAGCTCACCAAGTAAGGGAATGCACCGATGCTCTGCTTAAGCGAGAACTGCACGGTGTAATCGTCAACCTTGGTGGTGCCCCCCTTTTCAAGGACACCCTTGAATACGGAAAGGGCGTTTGACTTGTTGGCGGGATCAGCAAGGCGTTCGAACGTGGCGACCACGTCGTCGGCTTGAAGCTTTTTGCCGTTGTGGAACGTTTGACCCTTACGGATCTTGAAGGTCCACACGGTTGAATCCGCGTTTGCTACCCATCCCGATGCCACGCGCGGCTCGAGGGTGCCTTCGTTATTGTCGAAGCAGAGGTACTCGCCGGCTAGGGCCAGCATCAACAGCGCGCCGCCGTTGTTGGCAACAATTGGGTCGATTTTGGAGCCTGGAGCGATGGTGCTCACTCGGAGAAGTGGCTTGCGCTTGCCTACAACAACCTTCTTCTTTGTGGCTGCTGATGCATCGCTGCCGCCTGCGATCAAACCGGCGAGGGGGATACCCATGCCAACGATCGATGCGTGACGCATGAAGTCTCGACGCGAAATGCCGCCGCTGCGGAACTCGTCGATGATGTGGTTTTCTCGTTCGCCAAGGCCGCGACGAATGTCGTCAAGCCGTGCGTTGTCACCGTTGCTCATGTTTGTTTTCCTCTGCATTTGGGTAAGTTCGCGTCACACGGGGGGCTTGTGGAAACGGTCACTCTGGGATGGTCCGGAGAGATGCTTAGTTCCGGTAGTCCATTATGTCAATTGTCACCCGATAATCCAGCATCTTTTCTTGAACGATCGTACGGTTATTCTCCTCAAGAACTTCCTTCAGGCGTTAGATGTAAGCGCTTACTGAGGGTGGTTTGAGAAGCTATTCGTAGAATTTTTGTTTCGTGACTGACTGGTGAACACCCCGTTCTTGCGGTCAGAATGCTGGAGTGACGAACTCTTCTCAGGAAGCTCAGCCATCCGATTTACGCTCGCCGCGTGATGGTTCGGTAGGGGCCCAGCGGGTTGGGTTTATCGGCCTAGGTCATCTAGGCGCCCACCTGGCAGCTAGCTTGCTTCGCGGCGGTCATGAGCTCACGGTGACCGATCTTGATCGAAGCTCGGCAGAAAGTTTGTTGGCTTCCGGAGCGAAATGGGCTGATGATCCTGCCGCAGTTGCATCAGCTTCAGATGTGGTGTTCACCTGCCTTCCTTCACCGGTCGTGATTAACGCCGTGGTCAGCGGGCCGAAGGGCGTGCTCGCAGGATTTGCCGGTCGCGCCGCAACCTGGATTGATATGTCGACAAACGATCGTAACGAAACTCTGCGGCTTGGTGCGCTGGTGGAGGCCGCGGGAGCGAAGATGCTGGAAGCTCCGGTGACGGGTGGGGTGCATCGTGCCGCTGCGGGGCAAATCACCGTCTTGGTTGGCGGAGAGGAGCCGGTGTTTGAAAGTTTCCGGGAACTGTTAGGGGCGGTTGGTAATCCTGTCCTCTATATGGGTCCGCTGGGTAGCGCAGCTCTTATCAAGGTGATTACCAATATGTTGGCGTTCGTCAACTTGGTGTCGGTTGGCGAAGCATTGATGTTGGCGAAGCGTGGCGGACTCGATTTGGGAAAGGCGTTTGAGGCAATCAAGGAATCGTCGGGGAACAGTTTTGTGCACGAAACTGAAAGTCAGGTGATCCTCAATGGCAGTTACAACATCAACTTCACGATGGATCTGGCCTGCAAAGACCTTGGATTCGCCACCCAGTTTGGCCGTGAACTTGGGGTGCCACTGGATCTTGCCGGGCTCACCGAGCAAACCTTTATTCGAGCCCGGTCGGCATATGGAGGGGGCGCCTGGTCGTCGCAAGTGGTGAAGTTGCTCGAAGATGCCCTCGGAACCGATCTTCGTGCCCCGGGCTTTCCCGACGAATTACCGCCATCATGAACGCCTCTTTGCCATCCATCGAATCAGTGTTAAGAACCGATCTGTCCGCCGCATTTCGTTGGGCTGCCAAGTTAAACTTTCATGAGGCTGTTGCCAACCATTTTTCAGCTGCTGTTTCCTCGGACGGGTATCAGTTTCTCCTGAACCCCAGAGGACGGCACTTTTCTCGGATGACGGCCAGCGAATTGTTGTTGCTCGATTCCAGCAGCGCCGGATCGGATGGAACTGTGGTGCCTGACGAGGTGGATAAAACCGCGTGGTTCTTGCACGCCCATCTCCATAAATCCGTCCCCCGGGCTCGTTGCATTTTGCACACCCATATGCCGTATGTAACCGCGCTTAGTTGTTTGGCAGATTTTGAATTCTTGATGCTCGATCAAAACGCTTGCCGTTTTCATAACCGTATTGCCTACGATCGCCACTACGCCGGTATGGCCCTTGACGACTCCGAAGGTGCTCGCGTCGCTTCGTTGCTGGGTGACGAAAAGAGCGTGATGTTTCTTGGCAACCATGGCGTGCTGGTTATCGGTGAAACTGTGGCCGAAGCTTTTGATGAGCTCTACTACCTTGAAAAAGCCGCGCAAGTTCAGTGGCTCGCACTCTCCACTGGCAGGCCCCTTGCCCTCGTGCCCGAGGGGGTTGCAACTTTGGCTGCTCAACA
This sequence comes from Acidimicrobiia bacterium, assembly GCA_043754155.1. Classification (GTDB taxonomy): domain Bacteria; phylum Actinomycetota; class Acidimicrobiia; order Acidimicrobiales; family JANYDT01; genus JANMZO01. The sequence continues at coordinate 10,849 of JAYUVJ010000174.1, read as the reverse complement.
GTGGCTGGAGTATCCCCAAGTAGCAACCTTGCACTTTGCGGAGCTAAAGCGAATCCTCGACGAGGAGGGCAGTAGCTATTCGGAGTAGTGCGCGTATAAGTGAAATCCCGCTGCAAAGCACTCGGGTGGCTGCATGTCCACCTGAATTTCGCATCCTCGTTTCGGCCTTGACGTCCTCAGAGGTGCGGGGACGCGAAGAAAAATCCCAACGCAGAGCATTACGTTTCGCTTTGGGTTTCGTTGCACCAGCCAAACCGATATGAGATTGGACCAATCACTATGACTAGTACCACCAGCAGCAGAACCAAAAGTGCCACGGCTGCAACCAACGATGAAATCGGATCGGTCTCTTTCGATGATCGTTCGGTTTGCGTCGATTGGGTTAGCGGTGCAGTGAGTGCCTTCGGTAATTTCTGGCTGCGCGACAACTGTCCTCAGCTACGTCACGCCACCACCAAGCATCGGATGGTCGAAACGTCGGAAATTCCACGGGGTCTTAAACCAACTTCGGCGACAAAGAACTCCAACGGCGACCTTCAAGTTGTATGGGAGCACGATGGCCACGAGAGCACTTTTCCAATTTCATGGTTGCACGCCAATGACTATGGAAATGGTGCCCGACACACCCTGTTGGAGCCAAAGCTTTGGGGCCCGTCCATCGGCGAGGCCATGCCTAGCGCCTCGTATCCAGACTTGCGTGAAGACAATGCGGTTCGCCAGGGCTTCTTGGAGGGCTTCGTTCGCTACGGCGTGGGCATCCTCAGCGACGTGCCGTGTGTTCCCGGAACCGTGCTTGAGGTCGCACGATTATTGGGTGAACTTCGCAAAACCAGTTGGGGATTGGTGTTCGATGTCATTTCAATGGAGGATGCGAACTCGCTTGCTTACACGAACCTGCCGCTCGTGGTCCACACCGATGAGGGCTATCGCGATCCCGCACCCACAGTGCAACTGCAACACTTCCTGCGTGCCGACGCGTCCGGCGGGGATTCCACACTGGTAGACGGGTTTGCAGTGGCGGAGGCTTTACGAATCCGGGCCCCTGAACACTTTGCGCTTCTGGCTAACACGATTCTGCATTTCCACTTCGCCGATGCCAATGCGGAACACCGAGCCGCAGCGCCAACTATTTCGCTCAACCCCGACGGTTCAATTCGAGCTATCCGCTATTCGAACCACAGCGTTGAACCGTTCCTGCTTCCACCGGAAATCATGGAGCCTTTTTATGACGCGTACCTAGCACTCGGGCGAATGCGCGAAAGCCCCGAATTCCGGCTCGACATCAAAATGGGTGCTGGTGATCTTTACATTGTCGACAATCATCGGGTGATGCATGGGCGCACCGGGTTCTCAAGCGGCGGGGCTCGGCATTTGCAGAGCTGTTACATCGAGCGCGACGAGTTGGTAAGCCGGTTAGCTGTGCTGCAACGCACTTCCTGAGGGCTTTGCCTCGCAGAGCCTTGGGTCACCACAGGATCTGTCGAAAGGTGCAGGGGTAGAGGCCAAAGATGGTCTTTACTTAAGTGGGTATCCGTTGTTGTCGATGTTGTCGTCGATGTTGTCGTCGAAGTTGTCGAAGTTGTTCAAGCGTCCAAGTTGTCCAAGTGTCCCGGTCTGCCGAGTCCGCCTAAGAGAAATTGCACCGTCGTACCGATGAGTCCGTCTCCCGCATCCATTAGCCACACAGCCACACCAGCCGAATCAACGGCAACATTCGAATTTGCGGCCACATTCGATTCAACCGTGCGAGTAGACCTTTGGGTTACTCCGGAAGATCCCGTATTGGCCGGGTCGTTGGCCTCGGCGGTAGACGTTTCGGATCTGCGACAAACCGGAATCGAATGGCCAACGGTGGCCGTAGCCTTAGGTGTGTACGGAGGAACTGTAGCCACGACGATCTTTCATTCGTTGCTCGGTCCCGTTGTCACGATGGTGGTGCTAGCGCTCCTTGGATGTTGGTTTTTATCGTTGCAACACGAGTGTCTGCATGGCCACCCATTCGAAAATAGTCGGCTCAACCACCTGTTGGCTTGGCCTCCGCTTTCCTTTTGGTTGCCTTTCGCGGTGTACCGCGAAAGTCACCTCACCCATCACCGCAATTCGCAGCTCACCGAGCCAGGAATCGACCCTGAGAGTAACTATTTTAAGGGGTCTAGTTGGGTGGCGTTTTTGCCCGTGCAACGGTGGATCTTTCAAGCCAATCAAACGTTGCTTGGACGTATGGTTTTCCGCCCATTGCAGAGTATGTGGCGAACAGCGATGGCAATTCCCCAGGAAATCCGTAACCGTCGCTGGCGCAAAGTCTGGTTGGTTCACTTTGCTGGATGTGTCGTGCTTATCTTCGTTCTTCGACGGTATGCGCGCATGCCCATGTGGCAGTACCTGATTGGATTCGTTTACGGCGGTGCTTCGCTTGCCGCGATCCGAGCCTACGCAGAGCATCAGTGGGTTAGCGGCTCAAAGGCCCGTTCGGCCACTGTGCACGCGTCCCTGTTTTGGCGGGTGTTGTTTCTCAACAACAACTATCACTACGCTCACCACTTGCGTCCGAGTTTGTCGTGGTTCAAAGTACCTGAACTTTCGGAGCGAGTCGAAGCCGATTTGGTGTCGTGCGGCGGAGCTGGGTTTTACTCCGGTTACACCGAGGTCTTCAAACGGTTTCTCCTCAAGCCGGTAATTCCGATGGTTCACCCCGAGCACCCCGTGCCCTGTTGTTTGGTAAAGCCCAACTGCAACTGTGGAAGAGATCTTGTTTTGCCTTAAGACTTTGGATCAAAGGATCGTGTTTCTGAAGAATTCGAGTGGATTCGAGTGAAATCGAGAGAACGGCGAAAATCTGGCGCAATCGTGCGCGAGGCTAAGCGCATGCCTCGGCTCTCTTCCCTTCCGATGTACGACTTTCCCGAACTCGTCGATGCCCATGATGCGCTGTGGAGCTTTTTGGCGGAAAAACTTTCTGGGTATGGCGTTCGTGAAGTCCCGGCGGAACTTAACCGCACTGTCGCCTATAACCAATCCTGGACCGACCCGAACCTTCTCCTTGGCCAGAGTTGTGGGTTACCCATTGTCGATCAACTCGATGGTCTCGTTGAGGTCCTTGGAGGGTTCTGCGTGGTCGATGGATCTCTCGATGGCACCTATAGCTCGAAGCTGGTAGTGCACCGCGACAGTCATGCGCAAACGCTCAGCGATTTGAATTGGAGTGCAGGTGTTCGAGCGGTTATCAACGGTTGGGATTCTTTGTCGGGTTGCGTAAGCCTTGGGGCGGCATGCCACGAAGCGTTGCAGAACGGCTCGATCCCTATCGATGCGGCTTTTTCACGTGTTGAGCAAACGGGTGGGCACGTGCATAGCGCTGCGGCTTTGGTTGATCGGACCGTCGATTTGGCCTGCCTCGATGGACATACCCTTGCGCTGTTACAACTTCACCGGCCTGATTCTGTAGCTCACATTCGAGTGATTGCTTCGGGTCTGGAGGTTCCATGCCTTCCTTTGATTACGGCCCTACCAACGGACGGCGAGCTGAGGGACATGCTGCGTTCTGCACTCAGCGATGCTGTGTTAGTCGAAGACTTGGCGGATGCTCGACGGGTTCTGGGAATTTCCGGTTTCGTCGCCTTCGGCAATGAACGGTACGAACCAATCCGAGCCATGCGCCAACACGCTAGATCGTTCTTTGATCGTGGACCTTTACCCGCGTAGTCCTTGGTCCATCTCAACCAACTTGTCGGTGTTGGGTTAGTCGAACGTGATGATGTCGGCTTGCCACTAACGATTTCTTTGCTTTGCCGTGGACGTTGGATGACAAGGGTGTTCAGCGGCATCGGTGCTTTGAGGTGATAGGAATCATCTATGAGTGGAGTGCAATCGGTAGAGCGGGCGATGTCGATTTTGCGTGCCTTGAGTGTTGGGCCTGCCGGAGTAACTGAGCTGGCCGAACGCGTGGACTTGGCTAAAAGCACGGTTTCGCGAATGCTGAGTACGCTAGAAGACATCGGGGCTGTGGCTCAGCTTGGAACGGGGGGACGATACCGACTCGGGCCGCTGATGGCTGAAATTACCGCTTCGATGGCTCCAACGAAATCTTTGATGGAGTCGGCCAATCCGCTGCTCGCTGAGCTCAGTCGAGCTACGGGTGAGGCCGTGGGGCTTTCAGTTCGCGAAGATGGCCTGGTCCGCTACATACTGCAAACCGCGCAAACCAGTGAAGTGCAAGTTCGGGATTGGACCGGTTTCGCTTCGCCTTTACACGTGGGGGCTGCCGGTGTTGTCCTTTTGGCCTTTGCTCCAGAACTCGTGATTAAGGGGTACATTGCGCGCGAATTGGAGGCATTCACGTCGAAAACGGTGGTGGATCCCACACAGTTGACAGCGCGCTTGGCTGCGTGTCGGGCAACCGGGTGGGAATGGGTTTTCGGGGAGTTTTCTGAAGAGCTGAACTCGGTTGCGGCCCCTGTGCGTGATGGCGATAATCTGGTGATTGCTGCGATTCACGTTCACGGACCAACGTTTCGATTTCCAGGAACCGAGTCTGCAGCCGCGATTGGTAAGAAGGTGGCGCAGACAGGGAGTCGCCTAACGCAGGCTTTGCGGCAATCGTGAGTAGGTGGAACTCGACGGTCTGAAAGGCTGAGTGGGTTCGCATTCAGAACACTCCGCCAAGTTCGCTCGCGCAGAGGTGACCGAAAGCGCACACCCAGATCCGGGTAGGGCCGGTAGCCTGGCGGGATGTCTTCGCCACTGGAAAAACTGTTAAACGAACGGCGTGTACTTCTCGCCGACGGAGCGACAGGGACAAACTATTTCCAGATGGGCCTCGAAGCAGGCGAGCCACCGGAGTTTTGGATGACCGATCACCCGGATCGCATTCAGGATTTGCACCAGCGTTTTGTTGATGCCGGCGCCGACATCATTCTCACCAATACCTTTGGCTGTAACCGTCATCGTTTGAAGCTCCACAAGGCACAGGATCGCACCTTCGAGCTGAACAAACGTGCCGCCGAATTGGCTCGTGAAGTGGCTGAAAAGGCTGGCCGCACCGTTATCGTCGCTGGCTCCGTTGGTCCAACCGGCGAGCTGTTCGAGCCCCTTGGCGCCCTCACTGAAGCTGAAGCGATCGATACTTTCGCCGAGCAAATGGAAGGCCTCAAAGCTGGTGGGGCCGATGTGGCGTGGATTGAGACCATGTCGGCCATCGAAGAAGTTCGCGCTGCAGCCAATGCTGCTATCCGCGCGGGCATGCCCTACACCGTGACGTGCTCGTTTGATACTGCCGGTCGCACCATGATGGGACTGATGCCTGGCGATTTGGCAGGTATCTTCGAAGGCCTAGAAGTGCAGCCGATTGCCATGGGTGCCAACTGTGGCGTGGGTGCATCGGACATATTAGTGTCCCTGCTGGCTATGACCGATGCCGTTCCCAGCGTGAGCTACATCTCCAAGGGGAACTGTGGTGTTCCCCAATTCCGCGGTACCGAGATTCACTACTCAGGCACACCGGAGCTGATGGGTCGCTATGCCGAGTTGGCCTTCAACGCTGGCGCCCGCATCGTGGGTGGTTGCTGTGGAACCTCGCCTGAGCACTTGGCTGGGATGCGCGTGGCCCTCGATACCTGTATGGCTGCGGCTGAGGCTGGTTCAATCGGAGATCGCCCAAGCATCGATACCATCGTGGCTGATATTGGTCCGTTGGCGAATCAGGCACCGAAAGCCAACGTCGAGGGCGGACGAACCCGTCGTCGCGACCGGTAAAGATTTCGCTGCTCAAGGCTGGCTCGAACTTGAGTATTCCGTGTCACTGAGCGAAAGGGTAGTTACCTACCAGTTCATTGACTAAAGTGTATATAGGACAGCTTTTCGCCTGTTGGCGGCTGTTTCCCTCATGCGAGGGAGAGAAACCTGGTTTCCTGAAGCCCTATTGCGCAGGCGATATCGACTTCTGTTCCGCATCTTGGTACGATTCCATTTCTGAACTACGCAGCTTGGCTGCAAAGGTTGTCCGTAAATCATGAGTGAAGAAATTGTTCTAGCGGCACTGAACGACGACGACCTCGTCGCCCAGATGCACGATGATCTCTATGACGGTCTCGGCGACGAGATAACCGAAGGCACCAATGAGTTGCTTGGCCGTGGCTGGACTCCGCAGAAGGTGCTCGATGAAGCCCTCGTTGAAGGCATGCGTATCGTAGGCATTGACTTCCGCGACGGCATCCTTTTTGTCCCTGAAGTGTTGCTCTCCGCCAACGCCATGAAATGCGGAATGTATATTCTGCGCCCGCTTTTGGCTGAAACTGGCGCTGAACCTATCGGCACAGTGGTTATTGGAACTGTAAAAGGAGACATCCACGACATTGGCAAGAACCTTGTGGCCATGATGCTCGAAGGCGCTGGATTTGAAGTGTTCGATCTTGGTATCAACACCGATGCTGACAAATTCCTCACCGCTATAGCTGAGCACAAGCCAGACATTCTGGGCATGTCAGCGCTGCTCACCACCACCATGCCGTACATGAAAGTTGTCATCGACACCTTAAAGGAAAAGGGTCTTCGCAACGATTACATCGTGCTGGTCGGAGGTGCTCCACTCAACGAAGAGTTTGGCATGGCCGTGGGCGCCGACGCGTATTGTCGTGACGCTGCGGTTGCCGCCGAAACGGCCAAGCGACTTATCGCTGAACGTCGCGCAGCGGCCTAACCGGGCCCTTCGCCTTTACGGGTTCCGTCTATGCGCATCGTGCTGATCGGTTGCGGAGCACTCGTGCGCGAGGTGCGTGCGGTGTTGGGGCAATTTGGCGTTGGCGGAGATGGGCCCGAAGTTATTGCCCACTACCTACCTGCATCGCTCCACAATCGGCCCGACCGAATCTGTGACGCGCTTCGGGTAGCTATTGCCGAGCACGTACAAGAGGGTGATCGAGTCATCGTTGGGTATGCCGATTGCGGAACCGGTGGGCACCTTGATGCACTTGCTGTTGAGCTGGGGTTTACTCGGTTGCCCGGCTCTCACTGCTATGAGTTCTTCGCTGGTGCGCAGGTGTTTGCCGATTTGGCCGATGGCGAACCCGGCACCTTCTACCTCACCGATTATCTGGCCCGTCATTTCGAGCCACTGATCATGGGTGCACTTGGTATCGACAAACATCCAGAACTTCGCGATATGTACTTCGGCAACTATGCGCGCGTACTATTTCTTGATCAAATGGGCAATCCGGATTTGTTGGTCGCCGCGAAGGCTGCCGCCACTCGACTTTCCTTAGCGTTCGAACATCATCCAACAGGACTAGAACCTTTTGCCGCCGCCGTCCGTGGCCTGGTCGCTTCTGGCGTTATCGCTTAAACCTCGTCGCCCCAGCTTCATTTCCTGCCGACTCATTTCCACCGATTTCATGCGATTCACCACGAACTAAAGTACTAGAGGACCCCGAGGACATTATGACCCAGACAATTCTTAGCTCAGCCACCAAGGAAGTGGTCCTCGGTTTCGGCCGCCCATTCGTAATGATCGGTGAACGTATTAACCCCACCGGTCGCAAGTTGTTGGCCGCAGAAATGAAGGCTGGCGATTTCAGCCGCGTTGAAGCCGACGCCATTGCTCAAGTTGCTGCCGGCGCCCACATGCTTGACGTGAACGCCGGTATTCCACTCGCCGACGAACCTGCGCTGTTGGCACGGGCGATTCAACTTGTGCAGTCAGTTGTTGACGTTCCACTCTCCATCGACTCTTCGATAATTGAAGCCCTTGAGGCCGGGCTGGCTGTCTACAAGGGCAAGCCGCTCGTCAACTCGGTAACGGGTGAAGGCGAGAACATGGACCGAGTGCTTCCGCTTGTTGCGAAGTACGGCGCCGCAGTTGTAGCTATTTCAAATGATGAAACGGGCATCTCCGAAGATCCCAACGTGCGATTTGAGGTGGCTCGCCGAATTGTCAATCGGGCCGCTGATTACGGAATTCCACCGTACGACATTGTTGTAGACCCCCTAGTAATGCCGATTGGTGCCATGGGAACGGCCGGCCAGCAAGTGTTTGCACTCGTCCGTCGGTTGCGTGAAGAGCTTGGTGTGAACACGACATGCGGTGCCTCGAACGTGAGCTTCGGCCTTCCGAACCGTAACGTCATTACCGGAACATTTTTGGCGATGGCTATTGGCTCGGGCATGACGTCGGCCATCATGAACCCCATGCATCCCGAAGTTAAGGCCGCCATCATGGCTGCTGACGTTTTGGCTGGAAACGATTTGAACTGCTCCGAGTGGATCAAAGCCAATCGTGATCCCAATTCGGGTGGGGGAGAAGGCGGCGGCCGCCGGCGAGCTCGCCGGAGCTCCGAGGGTGAAGCTCCCGCAACGGTCTAACTACCGCACGGACACCATGGTGTTGTAGGTGTGATTCTGCACAAGGTCACGCAGTTCTCTGTCTTTGCTCCATTGCCAAGCGAGGAAGTCCCGTCAAGAGGTCAAGTTGGCAAAGCGTAAAAAGTACTACGTGTAAGCATTAAGTATAAATAGTACCCACAAATCGTAAGCATAGATAGTAAGTTTTGCAACAACGTAAGGTCTCATTAATCGGTTCTGTGTATGTCTGAAAATTCCTCTGTTCAAACTTTTTCCAGCGAGTCGTTCGCTCCGTTGTCAGAAATGGAACGGGCGCGTATTGTCTTCACCCCCTCGGGGTTAGACGGCGAGTTTGGTGTTGAGACAACCCTGCTCGACGCAGCCCGAGCGCTGGGGGCTGATCTTGACTCGGTTTGTGGCGGGCGTGGCATTTGTGGTCGATGCATGGTGGTGCCGAGCGTTGGTTCTTTTTCTAAGTGGGCAATTAGTTCCAGCGCAGATCAGTTCGGACCGTTGACTTCTCTGGAAACCCGATATGCCGAACGCAAAGGCTTGGGCGAGGGCGAACGGTTGGCATGCCAACTCCACGCCATCGGCGATGCGGTTATAGATATCCCGCCTACCTCGCAAGTCCACCGGGCTGTGGTTCGCAAATCCGTTGAGCTTGGCGATTTGGTTATTGACCCTTTAGTCACGTTGTTGTACGTGCAGATCGATCCTGCCTCGTTGAGCGACGACCGAAGCGCAGCGGATCGACTTATTGATGCGCTTCGTCAGCAGCATGGTTTGTTTGTCGGTGGCGTTGATCCAACTGTCGATATTGCTGTGGCCACCCGTCTGCACAAAGCGGTTTCGGGCGATGAAGGAACAACGGTAGCGATTCGTTTTGACGGCTCCTCACAGGCCCTTGGCGGTGCTGCTCGGATCGTGGCCGCGTGGCGTGGGTACACCGAACGGGTAGTGGGTATTGCTATAGACATTGGTTCAACCACTGTGGCCGGACACCTTTGCGATTTACGAACCGGTGAGGTGCTCTCATCGAGTGGTCTGATGAACCCTCAAATTCGTTTTGGGGAAGACCTCATGAGCCGGGTGTCGTACGTGATGATGAACCCGGGCGGAGATGTCGCGCTCACGACGGTGATTCGGGAGGCTTTAGCTTCATTGGTGGCCACGTTATTGGCCGAAGCGGAACTGCAACCCGATGCGCTGCTCGATTTGGTGCTAGTCGGCAACCCCATCATGCACCACATTGTTTTGGGTATCGATCCAACACCACTTGGCGGAGCGCCTTTTGAGTTGGCGGTCAGCGCTGCAGTCCATGGCGCGGCACGTGAGCTCGGTATTAACGCGCCGTTTGCTGAGTTGTACGTTGGGCCTTGTATCGCGGGTCATGTAGGTGCGGACACGGCGGCGGCGATTCTGTCTGAAGGTCCACACCGTTCTTCAACGGTGCAGCTTCTCGTTGATGTGGGAACAAATGCCGAGATCGTTCTTGGAAACAACGAACGATTGTTTGCCGCTTCAAGCCCAACCGGCCCGGCGTTTGAAGGTGCGCAGATTTCCTGTGGGGTTCGAGCGACCGCCGGGGCAATCGAACGTGTACGTATTGATCGTGAAACGCTTGAACCACGGTTTCGTGTCATTGGTGCAACCTCCTGGTCGAATGAACCAGCTTTCGCGGAAGAACTGGGATCCACGCCGATCTCAGGTGTTTGTGGCTCGGGGATCATCGAAGTAATTGGTGAGCTGTACCTATCGGGAATTATTCGGGTTGATGGTACGTTTAATCCGGCCTTTGCGGAACGTACGCCCCGCTTGGTACTTGATGGTCGTACGTACGCCTACATTTTGTACGAACCTGGCCTCGACGGCAAAGGACTAGCGGGGCTTGATCGTCAGGGTTGCTCAAGTGGTGCAACGCTACGAATTACGCAAAGCGATATTCGAGCTATTCAACTGGCCAAAGCTGCGTTGCGCGCAGGTATTGACTTGTTGATGAATCATTCTGGCTTCACCGAGGTTGATGACGTTCGCTTGGCGGGTGCCTTTGGTTCTCATATCGACCCGATCTACGCTTTGGTCCTTGGCCTTGTACCTGATTGTCGTGTTGAAGCAGTTCGCTCAAGTGGCAATTCAGCTGGTTCTGGCGCCGTTCGGGCATTGCTCTCAGCGGCTGCCCGCCACGAAATGGAAACGGTTGTTGCTGGCGTCACCAAAATCGAAACTGCGCTCGAACCAGCCTTTCAAGAGCTCTTCGTTGGCGCGATGGGATTCCCGCATAGCAGCGCCCCGTCGCCGTACCTAAGTGCTGCAATTGCACTTCCCGAACGTGGCGCGCATGATGCCAATGCCGGTAAACGTCGACGCGTTCGGCCGTCGGCTCAGCCGTGATTTCATGGTGAATGCACTTCCTCACTCGCAAGCAGACTTTGTGTCCTTTTGCGCCTGTCCAACGTTGTTCTCAAGGAGATCCCATGTCGTCTGAAGGTCGTCGTAGCGGTGGCCGTGGTGGTCG
>JAYUVJ010000173.1:0-4005 GCA_043754155.1 Acidimicrobiia bacterium | reverse complement strand
CAACGGTTTTCGTCAACGTTTTGGCACTACTAGTGCAGGGAAGCATAAGTCTTTACATAAGGTTTTCCTCTCAGATCCCAGCACCACTGCGGATTTCACACCGAAATCACTACGTCATGATTTACCCGCACATGCTCTCCTAGCCGGCGAGTGACGTTCGTCGCAGGACCTCACTTGGAACACTCGTAGGGGAGTCACCTATCCTGGTCTTTCGGTTGAAACGTCGATGATGCACGTTTCTGGCTCTGCTCTGGCTCTGCGGTTGAACCGGACCAATGTTGAAAGCAAGTAGGTCACTATGGAACAAGTTGGTACTCACACGGATCAAACGGCGCAGGTTCCGGGCCGCAAAGCCGTGATCGTTGGCGTGGGTCAGTATCGGAAAAACCCGAAATTCGATGGGCCTTTTACCCCGTGGGAGCCGGCTCGAGCCATGGCCGATGCCATTGCGGTAGCGCTCGCCGATGCGCAGGCCCGTAGTGCCACCTCCGCAAATACTTCTCAAAACGCTTCTCAAAATTCCTCCGCAAACAGCATTGCCAATGAGGCGGGTCTATTGGCTTGTGTCGATCCCATCGCTTGGAGCTACGACGATTTGTGCGCGACCACTGCCGCAATGGCCGGGATCCCCGAAACGGTGGAAGGTGTCACCATTCCCCCTGGTGGCAATTCTCCGGGTGACTTGATGATTCAGATCATTAACCGCATGGCCGACGGGACTCTCTCGATTGCGGTGTTGGCCGGTTGTGAAACGTTGTATTCACGTCGGCGGGCGATCAAAGAGGGTATCGAACTGGAATGGACACCTACTTCTGCACCCAGAGATTTTTTTAAGGGACAACGGCCGCTAACTAATCCTCTCGAAAAACGCCACGGCCTCCTTGCTCCCATCCAGTGTTACCCACTGTTCGAGAATGCTCTTCGTTTCGCCGCGGGCCGTACCGTCGCCGAGCACCAGTTATTCCTCGGAGCATTCATGGCGCGCAACGCTGCGGTAGCCGCAACGAATCCCTATGCCTGGTTCCCGAATGCGTGGACCCCGGCCCAGATTGCCGATCCAACCGCGGACAATCGGTGGGTGTGCTTCCCTTACCCCAAGCGTATGAACGCAATTATGGAAGTTGACCTGGCTGCGGCGTGCATCATCATGACTGAAGACGAGGCCGATCGCCGGGGGATCCCAGCAGCGTCACGGGTAGCCGTTCTCGGTGCTGGTTCTGCAGTTGATGCATGGACCCCAACCGAACGCGTCGATTTCCACTCTTCGCCGGGCATTGCCGCTGCGGCCTCGGCAGCGTTGAGTCATGCCGGTGTGTCTGTCGACGACGTTGACCTGTTTGATCTTTACAGCTGCTTTCCGTCTGCGGTGGAGTTAGCTCTTGGTGAACTGGGCATTGCCGCCGACGATCCGCGTGGGGTAACACAAACCGGTGGTTTGGCCTATGCGGGCGGGCCAGGAAATTCTTACGCCATGCACGGATTGTGTGCGATCGTCGACAAATTGCGTGCAAGCTTTGGCTCCGACGGCGCGCCAAGGGTCGGCTTGGTAAGCGCACTTGGTATGACGGCAACGAAACATGCCTACATGGTGGTTTCCAACGACCCAACGCGCATCTCTGCGGCCGACGGTCTAGGCCACAAGGTCGTGATGCCCTCTGCATCGGTAACGGGACCCATGCTGGTGGACGAGGTCTCAGGGCAGGGAGTCGTGGAGACCTACACCATCGAATTTGATCGCAATGGCTCTCCCGTTCGCACCATCATCGTTGTTCGTTTTGACGACGGCACTCGGACGGTCGCTAACGGTTCGTGTTCTGTCGACGAAATCTGCGCACTTATGGAATCTGAGGGTATTGGTTTGCGAGTGGGAGTCATTGGTGGGTCCGCTGGCGAGGGAGATGCGAATGTGCCAAACCGAGCGACGCTGCTCTCGTCCTCAGCTCAAGCCGTGTCGTCAAGTGGAACGGTTGTCTTGTGACTGTGTCCCTTCCCGGCTCGGGACTAACAGTTTTGCGGCCCCCTTACGATCCACGTTCAATGGTGAGCCGATCTCTTCACGCCTCTATTGGCGTGGATGAAGTTTCATTCCCTGGCGTTCGTGCGCCGGATCGGGTTCGTGACGTGGATTCCTATGGAGTTCGCATCCGGGTTTCGGAATGGGGTGCGGTCGATGCGCCGCCGCTGTTGCTCGCCCATGGTGGACTCGACTTTGCCCTGACCTTCGGTGCCTTTGCTCCACTTTTGGCCGATGGTGGGTGGCGGGTTGTGTCGTGGGATCAACGAAGTCATGGCGATTCAGAATGGGCGCCGCTCAGCGGCTGGACCTCCGATATTCGCGATGCCGCGGCGGTACTTGCCTCTACCTCTTCTAGGCCCCTTCCCATTGTTGGTCATTCCAAAGGTGGAAATCTTGTGGTGCGATTGGCAGAGGCCTGGCCTCACCGGTTTAGCCATGTGGTGAACATCGATGGGCTTCCGTCTACGCGCACACACGGTGCGGCGGAACTCACCGACGAAGACCGGACGGAACAGCTCACAGTAGAGTTGGCCTCGTGGCTTGATCATCGTCGCCGGACCAAGCCCGATTCTCGGCGCAAGCCTGGCACCCTCGAAGAACTGGCACGTCGACGCGCGACCATGAATCCCCGCCTGACCCACGAATGGCTTTGCTACTTGGCTTCCACTGGAGCGGCTCAGGGGGCCGACGGCTGGCGTTGGAAAATTGATCCAATGTTGCGCCCCGGTGGATTTGGACCATGGAAACCAGAGTGGGCCATGCACAGCCTTCCCGGACTACCAATGCCCTTTCTAGCGTTTCTCGGTTTGGAATATGAGGCTATGGGCTGGGGCACGCAACCCGAGGACATCGTACGATGGCTGCCCGAAGGTGGACGCCTTATTGTGTTGGAGGAAACTGGACACTTCGTACACATAGAACAGCCCGGTTTGGTAGCTGATCTCATTCTGAGGTTTCTCGACGAGGCTTCGCCATTGTCAAATTTGCCGGGTTCGTTGAATTTGTCGGGTTCGTTGGAGCTTTCGCTGGGAGCACAATCGTGAGTCTTGATCCCGATACAGAATCCAACTTGGTGGTGTCGCAGGAACGTGTCACTCAAACTGGCTCCTTACAGATGCTCAATCATGCGCGCCTACGAATTGCTTTGCACCGTATGCGTGATGGGGAGGGGCAGGGATTGTTGCTTCTTCATGGCCTGGGTGAGCGCACGTCGCCTGTTGTTCCTTCTTGGTCAGCGGATTGGCAGGGTCCGATCTATGGTTTGGATTTTACCGGGCATGGATTATCCGATCGTCCCGTTGGCGGAGGATATAACTGCGAATTGCTCATGGCTGATGTAGACACTGCTTTGGCGGTTACCGGTCCGGTAACGATCGTTGGCCGTGGACTCGGCGGTTACGTAGGACTACTCATCGCCGGGGCGCGACCCTCTGTCGTTCTGGGGTTAGTGATTACCGATGGTGTGGGCCTTGCCGGTGGTGGGGTGCGGCCGGGAGCGCAAACCATTGATGCCCCAAACCTTGCAGCTTCAACAACGCCGGATGCACCCGATCCATTTGTATTTCTAGAGCTGACCTCCGATGTGCGCCCAGCGGATTACGCGTTGTCCTTCCTTCGAGCTTGCGTTGCCGGTTCCGCTCTCGAGGTGCCGGTGTCGGTCGCCTCAGCCTTCCGCCCACCCTGGCTCCAAGCTGTCTGCGAACAACCTGGAGTTAGTACCTCAAGTATTTCCGATGCTCTGAGGGTCTACACCGCTGCGTAGTGCGCAGGCCCAGGTATGGAGCGGCACCTGCCCGGGACGTGTCGGGTTGTGTCGGGTTGTGCCCGTCGTTGTTGAGCGATTGAGTTGGTCACGGCATGATGATGATCTCGGCGCCGATCGGGGTCCATTCGGCGGCGAGGAAGGCTCGGAGCGACGCGGCATTTCCTGGTGAGACTTCGCCGTAGCACCACTCGTCTGACGGAATGTGACTGAGAGCCTCATTAAT
>JAYUVJ010000172.1:0-5424 GCA_043754155.1 Acidimicrobiia bacterium | reverse complement strand
GCTCTCGATCAGGCCATCCAGGTACACGGTGGTAATGGGTTCGCTCTCGAATACGGCCTTGCCGATCTTTGGTTCATCGCCCGAGTACACAAGACTGCGCCATTAAGCCGCGAAATGGTGCTCAACCATGTGGCCCAGCACACCCTCGGCCTACCCAAGAGCTACTAACAACTACCGACACAACCAAAAGAGTAGCCATGACCAGCCCTTCGGACCAGCCATCTCCCGCCACCCCTCAAAATACCAATTCCGAGTTCGAGCCTACCGACGAGGCACGTTTCGCTGAGGCTGTTAAATCCGCCAATGTACCAACGTTGCTTATGGTCTTGGTGCAGTTGACTGGCAACCTGCGCTGGCTTGAAGAGCCCTATCGACCGCGCAAATCCCGCGGCCTTAGTGATAACGAATCCGGCGGGCTTAACGAAGATCTGCAGACCGAGGTTCGAGCGGCATCTCTACAAGCAATAATCGACTGGCGCAACGGCGCACCTGTTGCACTGCCGATACCATCAGTGGACTTACTAATTAAGATGATGGGCGTTGCCATGGGGGAGGAAATCCCGCATGAGTATGCGCCCATGATCGCTGGAGAACTCGGCCTCGACGATGAGGCTCAATCTGCTGCTCGGGGAAATAGCGGGGTGGTGCCGGAGGGGTTTCGGGCTCTCATCATCGGCGGAGGTATTTCTGGCATTTGCGCAGCGGTTCGGTTGCAGCAGGCCGGCATCGAATACACCATTATCGAACGCAACCCCGACGTTGGTGGGGTGTGGCTTGAGAACACCTACCCCGGTGCCGCAGTAGACACCCCCAGCCATCTTTACGCTTTTTCCTTTGCCCCAAACGACTGGGGAAGGTATTTTGAATCGCAGCCCTCGATTCTGTCGTATCTAAAGAAGGTGGCTGATGATTTCGGGATTCGTCGCAACGTCCGCCTCAATACCGAAGTTCTGCGCGCAGACTATGATGAGACTTTGTCGACTTGGTCGGTGCAGGTGCAGCCCAAAGGCGGCGGGGTCGAGCCCGAAACACTTACTGCCAACATTGTGATCAGTGCGGTCGGTGCATTTAACAAGCCTAAGACACCCCACGTAAAGGGTGCCGAAACCTTTGAGGGCCCAAGCTTTCATACTGCGCATTGGCCAGCCGATCTCGATCTCACCGGCAAACGGGTAGCCGTCGTCGGCAACGGGGCAAGTGCCATGCAAGTAGTGCCGGCCATCGCCGACCAGGTGGACTCGCTGTTGGTATTTCAACACTCACCACAATGGGCTGGGCCATTTGAGAAATTCAAACAACCCGTTCCCGATGCTGTGCGTTTCCTCATCGCCAATGTTCCCCTGTACTACTCGTGGTATCGCGCTCGCATGGCATGGATCTTTAACGATCGTTTGTATACCTCGCTGCAGAAAGATCCAGATTGGCCCTATCCGGAGCGTTCCCTCAACGCCATTAATGATGCCCATCGGCGCCAACTCACCAGTTACATCGAAGAAGAACTGGGCCACCGAACCGATCTGCTCGAAAAGGTCGTACCTACCTATCCCCCATTCGGCAAGCGCATGTTGCTGGACAATCGTTGGTTCCGCACCATTGCGCGAAGTCATGTAACCGTGGAAACCTCACGCCTTGAAGAGGTACGCCCACATAGTGTTGTGGCTGGATCGGGTGAAGAGTACGAGGTGGACGTTGTGGTTTGGGCCACTGGTTTTGATGTGGTCCGCTTTTTGGTTCCCATCGAAATTGTCGGACGCAGCGGCGTACGGCTTCACGATGCATGGGCGAACGACGATGCCAAGGCGTTTCTCGGCACCGCCATTCCCGGCTTTCCAAACTTCTTCGTGTTGTACGGCCCCAACACCCAGTTCGGCCACGGTGGCAGCCTCATTACCGTGATGGAACGTCAAGTTCATTACTTGATGACCGCGCTGGCCCAGATGTTTGCGAACAACGTACAAGCGTTAGAAGTACGGGCCGATGTGCACGAGGAATACAACGCTCGAATCGACGAAGCCCATGAGCGAATGGTGTGGACCCATAAGGGAATGGACACGTACTACCGAAATGCTCGGGGTAGGGTGGTAGTCAATAACCCGTTCCGCATGCAAGAGTTTTGGCAGTTGACTGACACTGCCAACCTCGATGATTTCGTGGCAACTCAGCGGGTGTAACCCAACCCTCCCATTTTTGCCCTTCTCTTCTTAAGCTCAAACATCCAATGCGTCAATCTCCAAAAACCCTGAACCCTCCGGCTGCAAAAGCTAAGCGTGCCGGATCCAGCTCAAAACCAACGCCCGAGATCACGCTCCCCCCAGTCGCAAAGAAGAGCACCAGCCACATTGGCAAACGGCGTGATTTGGCCCAGGAAAAGGGTTCGGCTTCCTATCAGGAACGTCGCAACGAAATCGCTCGAGTAGCCGCAAACCTGTTCAATCAAAAGGGTTTTCAGGGCACAAGCATTTCCGCCGTAGCCGAAGCATTGGATATGGACAGGGCCACGCTCTACTACTACATCTCCAACAAACAAGAACTGTTCGATGAAGTCGTGCGGGATGCATCGGAAAAGAACATTGCGGCCGCGGAAGCCGCCCGATCGAGCGACGCTGCCCCCCTGGAAAAACTTCGTACGCTCGTTGTTGACCTCATGAACTCCTACGCAGCGAACTACCCGCTGTTGTACGTGTACATACGAGAGAACCTCACCCATGTCGACGCGGAACGATCTGATTGGTCGAAGTACATGCGCAGCCTCAACCGTCGGTACGAAGAAGCGGTGATTGCCATCGTCCAGGAAGGTATCGACAACGGCAGCATCCGACCGCTTGCCTCGGCCCGAGTGTTGGCATTCGGCGTGATTGGCATGATTGGTTGGACCAACCGTTGGTTCGTTCCCGAGCGTTCCCCCGAATCTTCCCAAACTATTGGCAAGGCTTATGCAGAAGTAATCGTCGCTGGCCTGGCAACTTAGCCGCCACAATCCCGCTCTCGAAGCCCTTTGAGCCGAGCACAAGAATGCTAAGCGGACATAGTTTATTGGATCGCCTGCCAGACGCGTTCGGCGGTGAAGGGAAAGTCAAGATGTCTCACTCCGAAGGGTTGAAGCGCGTCGATCACGGCCGACTGGATTGCTGGGGTGGCCACCACCGTGCCCGATTCACCAATGCCTTTAACCCCCAACGGATTCAATGGCGACGGTGTTTCCATCTCGTAGGCGTCAAAACAAATGGTCTCTGCGCTCGACACCAATCCGTAGTCGGCGAAGTTGGAGGTAAGCGGGTTCCCGTTCTCGTCGTAAACCATTTCTTCTGTGAGACACGCGCCGATAGCCAAGCCCAAGCCTCCGTGAACCTGTCCTTCCACAATCATGGGATTAAGAATGGTTCCTGCATCATCGACACACACCAATTGGCGGACGGTAACTGCGCCAGTTTCGGTGTCAATCTCCACAACCGCGACACAAGCGCCGAAAGCGAACGCGCCCGCCCCCGTGGCTTTGTAGTTTGTCTGTGTGGTGAGCTCACCAATCTCAGGCCAGCCAAGCGCCCCATTGGGTACACCAGCAACGTGGAAACCAATTGCTGGGTCAAAGACAACGTCTTCGATTGCTGCTTCGAGCAACTCTGCCGCACGAGCGCGCGCCAGGTCGATAATCTCACGTGAAGCTTGAAATGAAGCAGAGCCACCAAGCTGCGCGGATCGTGATCCAAGTGTGCCACCGCCGAACTTTGCTGCGGGGAGATCAGTGTCGCCGTGGAGGATAGTGATGAGTTCTGCCGGAATACCAAGTTCTCCAGCCACAAGATCAGCAAACGTAGTTTCGTGCCCCTGACCGTGTGGGGAGGTACCCACCACAACCGTTACGTTTCCATCGGCGTGGATCTCGATGGATGCCGCCTCGCCTTCTCCCCCACCGGTGACTTCCACGGTGCACGACACGCCAATACCCAGTTGGATCGGGTCGCCGGCTGCCCGTCGATTCACTTGCTCGGCTCGTAAGCCCTCATAGTTTGCCGCGGCCACGCACCGACGAATCGCTTCGCCGTAACGGCCACTGTCATAAGTGGAACCAACCGCAGTGGTGTACGGAAACTGATCATCGCCAACGACGTTGAGAAGGCGAACCTCGACAGGGTCCATGCCGATGGCCGCAGCGAACAGATCAACAGCTCGTTCGATGTCACACGCTGCTTCTGGTCGGCCTGCACCCCGGAAGGCCACCGTCGGCGTGGTATTCGTAACCACCGAAGTTCCTTCCACCCGGGCCTTGGGGATGGCATACACGCCAGTGCCTGAAACACGCAGGTTGGTGGAGATGAAGGTACCCATCGCGGGGTAGGCGCCCGAATCCTGCAACGCCTTCACTTCATACGCGCGAATACTACCGTCGCGGTTACCGCCGAGGCTTACCTCATGGGTTGATGCTCGTCCGTGACCCATGGCCACCATTGCTTCACTACGCGTTTCCGTCCATCGAATTGGCCTACCAACAAGTCGCGCCACAAACGCCACAACCACATCCTCGGGATAGCAGCCGTAACCACTTTTTGCCCCGAACCCACCGCCAACATCGGGGGCGATTGCTCGCACCGTACCCGGCTCCAAACCCAGCGCACATTCGATCACGTACTTCGCTCCGGCTGGTCGCTGCGAGCACACGTAGGCAGTCAGTCGACCATCGGCACCCCACACTGAGGCGCCAGCTAGAGGTTCGATGGGGCTGGGATTGAGCCGAGCATGACGCATTGTTACGTCGATGATCACATCACACTCAGCAAACGGGTCTGTCTCAAAATCCGGCTGCGTCCACCGTAACGAAACGTTGGTGCCCGCGGCTGGATGGAGCGTCACTCGCTCAGATAGTGAATCATGCAGTTGCGTGACCACAGACAACGGTTCATACTCAACGACGACATGCTCCAGTGCGTCGGCGGCGATAGCTGCTGATTCAGCAATCACCACAGCGACCGGTTCACCGACAAAGCGCACCACACTATCGGCGAGCATCGGGCGGACCATAGCCTTATTCATCATCGGTAAGCGTGGCGGCAACGGCCATACATTGAGGTCTTTGGCGGTGAACACTCCTATGACGCCATCGAGCGCTGCTGTTTCAGTGGTGTCGATCGAGGTAATGGTGGCGTGGGCGATCGTGGAGCGGACGAACGCTGCGAAACAGGCACCTTCCAACTCGGGCACACGCAGGCCATCGATGAAGGTACCTTTACCGCGTAGCAAGGCTTCATCTTCTCGTCGCACGGATTTGACTGCGCTCATGACATCCTTAGGGGTAGCGGCCTTAGGGGTAGCGGCCTTAGGGGTGGAGACCTTAGGGGCAGCGGCCTCACGATTTCAGATCCATAGTTATCAGACCCACGGCTACCAGATTCGCGGCTATCAGACTCATGTTTTTGGCTCTGTCGTCAT
>JAYUVJ010000171.1:0-3902 GCA_043754155.1 Acidimicrobiia bacterium | reverse complement strand
TGCAGTGCGATTAAAGCACTGCGCTGTTGTTACATCATTCCGCCCATGCCACCCATTCCGCCCATGCCACCAGGCATGCCGCCACCGCCGCCAGCGCCTGCAGGCTCTGGCTTGTCGGCAACGAGTGCCTCGGTGGTGAGGAGGAGGGAAGCGATTGATGCGGCGTTTTGCAAGGCCGAACGGGTCACCTTGGCTGGGTCAATAACGCCGGCCTTTACGAGGTCTTCGAGAACGCCAGTTGCTGCATTCATGCCGATGTTGCCGGAAGCGTTTTCTACTTCGCGGACGCAAACTGAACCTTCAAGACCGGCGTTCTGGCAGATCCAAAACAACGGTGCCTCAAGGGCTTTACGGACAAGTGCGGCACCGGTTGCCTCATCACCGGAAAGGGTGAGGGTATCGATGGCCTTGCGGGCACGGATAAGCGCCGTTCCGCCACCGGGGACGACACCTTCTTCGAGCGCTGCACGGGTAGCCGAGAGGGCGTCTTCGATGCGGTGCTTCTTCTCTTTGAGTTCCACTTCGGTGGCAGCGCCAACCTTGACAACAGCAACGCCACCGGCCAACTTAGCTAAGCGTTCCTGAAGCTTTTCGCGGTCCCAATCGGAATCGGTGTCTTCGATTTCACGCTTGAGCTGTGCAACACGGCCCTTTACATCGTCCTCGGTGCCAGAACCTTCAACGATGGTGGTGTTGTCCTTGGTGATGGTGACCTTGCGGGCACGACCAAGAAGATCGAGAGTTACGGAATCAAGCTTGAGGCCGATTTCTTCGCTGATAACGGTGCCGCCGGTGAGGATGGCAATGTCTTGCAGCATGGCCTTGCGGCGCTCGCCAAACCCGGGTGCCTTTACAGCAACGGAGTTGAAGGTGCCACGGATCTTGTTCACCACGAGGGTAGCCAAGGCTTCGCCATCAACATCTTCAGCAACGATCAACAATTGCTTGCCGGAAGCCATGACCTTCTCAAGGACTGGCAACATGTCATGCACGCTGGAAATCTTGGAGTTCATGAGCAAGATGTAAGGGTCGTTCAACACGGCCTCTTGACGCTCTTGATCGGTCACGAAGTACGGCGAGAGGTAGCCCTTGTCAAACTGCATACCCTCAGTGAATTCAAGGTCCATACCAAAGGTGTTGGATTCTTCAACGGTTACAACTCCGTCTTTGCCAACCTTGTCGATGGCGTTGGCGATGACTTCACCAATTGAAGTGTCGGCAGCGGAGATGGAAGCAACCTGTGCAACGGTCTCGGTGGAGCCGTCAACTGAGGTAGCAAGCTCAGCAATGGCGGCAACAACAGCGGCAACGGCCTTGTCGATACCCTTCTTGAGGCCCATTGGGTTGGCGCCGGCGGCAACGTTACGTAGGCCTTCCTTTACCAATGCTTGTGCCAGAACAGTGGCCGTGGTGGTGCCGTCTCCGGCAACATCGTTGGTCTTCGTTGCGACTTCTTTTACGAGCTGTGCGCCCATGTTCTCGAAGTGATCTTCGAGTTCGATTTCCTTAGCGACGGTTACGCCGTCCTTGGTGATCGTGGGTGCGCCGAACTTTTTCTCGATAACAACGTTGCGACCCTTCGGGCCTAGCGTTACCTTTACGGCGTCGGCAAGCTTGTTTACGCCTGCCTCGAGACCGCGGCGAGCGGCCTCGTCAAACTTCAGAATCTTTGCCATGTGTAGTCCTTTTGTTCCTTACTTGCCCATGACGGCAAGAACGTCACGGCCCGAAAGGATGAGGTAATCCTTGCCAGCAACGGTGACTTCGGTTCCGCCGTACTTGGAGTACAAAACGGTGTCGCCAACGTTTACGGCGAGTGGTGCAACCGTTCCGTTGTCGAGGGTGCGGCCGGGGCCGACGGCAAGAACCGTGCCCTGCTGGGGCTTCTCTTTAGCGGTGTCGGGGATAACGAGACCGGAAACCGTGGTGGTTTCGGCTTCGTTGGGCTCGACGACGATGCGATCCTCAAGGGGCTTAATGTTCATTGCAGTCCTCCGTTTTGGGGGTCCGTGTGTGCGTGACCAGGTTATTTACAGTTATTTACAACATTTGATTACAAGAGATCGAGCCGACGACCACGCTGAGAAGCCAATTTGCGGCCCCAAATTCAGCGTTAGCACTCGACCCAGACGAGTGCCAGGTTACACAACACAGCGACCTAGTTAGCAAACTCCCCCACCGAGTGCCAGTTACGCGCCACCGAGCGGTCTGTTCAGCTGCCAGGCATTTGAATATGAATACTTGGAGGTACAGGATTCGCTCAATGGAACGTTCGTTGACCAGGTCTGTGAGGTTTAACTCCGCCTGGGTTGGCTACCCCGGACCTGACGAACAACGAGACAATCCATTAATCGATATCCCAACCGGCAGCGTTCACCAAGACGTCTGAGGGCACTACTTTTGCTTAGCCCCAAAACAATTAGCTCTCAGGCGGAACTCGCTATCGTGCGCAGGCGGAGGTTGGGGTTGGCGGCGAGGGCGAGTGACGCGGGTGCGTCGACCTCGCGGCGCCACCAGGCTGCGGATGCGACCATTGCGGCATTGTCGGTGCACATATCTCTTGGCGGAATGTAGGCCTGGATAGAGAGTTCTGCGGCTGCCGCGGCAATTCGTGCGCGCAGGAGCGAGTTGGCCGCGACACCTCCGCCGATACAGAGACCGGCTGCGTTGAATTCCATCGCGGCTCGTTTGGCTTTCGTCACCAGCACGTCGACCACGGCTTCTTGGAACGAGGCAGCTATGTCGGCGGTTTGGAGTGAGGGGTTGCGTTTGATGTGGTTTACGACGGAGGTTTTAAGGCCGCTAAACGAGAAATCGTACGCATCGTTTTTCATAGCTCGAGGGAAGGCAATGGCTTTGGGATCGCCTTGGGGGCTGAGTTTGTCGATGGCCGGGCCGCCGGGGTAACCAAGTCCGAGGTACCGCGCAACCTTGTCATAGGCCTCGCCTGCAGCGTCGTCGATGGTTCCGCCCAACACGCGATACGAGGTGGCCGATTCGACCAGCACCAACAAGGTGTGCCCGCCGGAGACCAGCAGCGTGACGACGGGGAGTTGCAGGTTGGGATGTTCTAAGAAGGGTGATAGTAAGTGTGCTTCTAAATGATTGACGGCCAAGAACGGCACACCCCATGCCGAAGCCAACGCCTTCGCACCACTGACGCCAATCAACAGGGCACCAATCAAACCCGGCCCAACGGTGCACGAAACAGCATCAATCCCCGTGCCGCGATGGTCACTTCCGGCTTGTTCGAGCGCTTCGCGGATTACCGGGTTCATGCGCTGCACATGGGCACGTCCGGCAATTTCGGGGACCACTCCACCAAAAGGCGCATGCAGATCAATCTGGCTAGAGACAACCGAAGAAATGACCCGTCGGCCATCTTCCACCACGGCCGCAGCTGTTTCGTCACACGACGTTTCAATACCTAAAATGCGCACTTGCTATTGCTCCTGGCCCTGCGATACGACACAATGGTCATGCTCGCCTGAATTTCCGTTGGGGCTCACTGCGGGGTCGAGCATGCCAGCACCAAACTCCGAATCCCCTTCCGCTAATTCCGAAGTGTTAAAAGAATCAGAGCCAATGCCCTGATCTTCGCTATGTTGTCTCTGTTGTGCAGCCAAACCAGCCAGCCTCAAGCTGTAGGCAGCGGTGTCGATATCGTGGGCCCACATGATGAGGGCATCTTCGCCGTTATCGGGATAGTACCGGGGCCGAACACCACCGGGGGCGAATCCGAAACGTTGATACAGCGCAATGGCTGCTTTGTTCGAAACGCGTACTTCTAAGGTAAGTGCACGTAATGATTTGGCGATTGCCGTGCGGATGGTTACCAGCATCATTGCATGGGCATAGCCGCGTCTACGCAGGGTTGGATCCACGGCGATGTTCGTGATGTG
>JAYUVJ010000170.1:0-4931 GCA_043754155.1 Acidimicrobiia bacterium | reverse complement strand
GATACGGCCCTCGTTGTCCCCAAGATTGATGCCAGCACATGGAAACTAAAAGTGAAGGGCATGGTCGGCGAAGAACGTACGTATACCTATGAGGATTTGCTCAACCGTGACTTGGTAGAGCGGGACATTACCTTAACGTGTGTCTCCAATGAGGTTGGGGGCATTTTGATGGGAACCGCCCGCTGGGTTGGCGTTCCGCTCCGCGAACTCCTCGATGAAGCAAGAGCCGATGAGAATGCCACCCAAATTGTTGGGCGTTCCGTCGACGGATGGACCTCAGGGTTTCCCCTCTCTGCCGCGATGGATCGCGATGCCATTGTGGCCCTGACCATGAACGGAGAACCTCTCCCGTTCAGCCACGGTTTCCCTGCCCGTCTCGTGGTCCCGGGTTTGTATGGGTACGTATCAGCAACGAAATGGTTGACCGAGATCGAGCTCACCACGATGGACGCTTTCGATTCGTATTGGGTTCCCCGTGGATATTCCAAAGAAGCACCGATCAAAATGGCGTCGCGCATTGATGTGCCTCGAGGATTGGCTACGATCCCGGCCGGGCCGGCGGCAATTGCTGGGGTTGCCTGGTCCCAAACGGTGGGAATCTCCAAGGTGGAGCTGAGTATCGATAGTGGCGAATGGTTCGAGGCCGATTTGGCACAAGAGCAATCAAAAGACACCTGGCGGCAATGGTCTTACAAGTGGGATGCGCCAACGGGCCGTCATGACATCGCCGTTCGTGCCACCGATGCCAACGGAAAACTGCAAATAGAAGAACGCACCGCGCCCCTCCCCAACGGAGCGACCGGCTGGCACTCGATCATCGTGCTCGTTTCGTAAGCGTTAAAACATTTTGGAACTTCGGAAACGAAGTTCAACAACAGATGCGAGCCGGGATCCTCCTTACCGAGGACCGGGCTCGTTTGCTTTTTCCTTTCTGACAACCAATGCCTTCCCTCGCTATCCAATGGGGAGTGGTAGCGATCTCAGTTGGCAGTGGTAGCGATCCAAAGGGGCAGTGGTAGCGATCTCAGTTCCCAGCAACGCAACGGTAGAGATTGACGCCCGAAAAAAAGAAAATTTGAGAAGTTCCAATCCAACTTGGTTTGGGTATCGAAGAACTTCTGTAACCACGCAGAAACCGCAGTGATGTCAAACAAGTTCAACCTCTCACCAGAGAACTTGTCGGCCGCTGAACAGAAGAACTTCTTCCCCGGTTCCTTCCAAACCCTCGACTGCTCACCTGACAGTCTCGAAAGGACATCATGAACACCACCATCAATGCAAACAGCGAAATCGCAAACAGCTACTCCCCTAATCGTTCGGCTCGTCGTCGCTCGGGCGTTGCTGCCACAGCACTCACCGTTGCGCTGATCGGCTCTTCATGGCTTGGAGCATCAAACGCCTCGGCGGCCACCAAGAAAGTAACCGCACCGGTTGCCACTCAGTCCGATGCTCTTAAGGTTGGAATTCCGGCGACGGGCAAAGGCAGCCTTAAGGGGATGGCCCAGGACCCAGCTGCAACTGCCGCATCGAACAATCCGCAACTCACCACCTTGGTCGCCGCAGTAAAGGCTGCTGGCCTGGTCGATACGCTCAATGGCCCCGGCCCCTTCACCATTTTTGCTCCAGCCAACTCAGCATTCGCCAAACTTCCCGCGGGAACCGTTGAGACACTGGTGAAGAAAGAGAATATTCCAACCCTGAGCTCGATCCTCACCTACCACGTTATTGGTGGCAAGAAGCTTTCCAGCAAGGATTTGGCAAAGGTCAGCACGCTTACTACTGTCAATGGCGAGACCCTTAAGATCAAGACGGTCGGCAAGAAGATCACCATCAACGGCTCAACCAAGGTTGTGCTCGCCGATGTTCAAGTAGCCAACGGCACCGTGTTTATTATCGACAGTGTGCTCATGCCTGCCAAGCCGGCGCCAGCGACACCAACCGCCAGTGCCGTTGCTGCTACTCCAATCGCCTCTGAAGCCGACGCAGCATCCGTAGGTGTACCTGCTACCGGAAAAGGAAGTCTTGCTGGAATGGCTCAAGACCCCGCCGCAACAGCTGCATCCAATAACCCTGCGTTGACCACTCTGGTTGCGGCAGTAAAAGCTGCAGGGCTCGTTGACACCCTTAACGGCCCCGGCCCGTTCACCATCTTTGCGCCTATCAACTCGGCATTCGACAAACTCCCCGCCGGCACAGTTGAGACCCTCGTAAAGCCAGAGAACAAGGACAAGCTCACCTCGATCCTCACCTACCACGTGATTGCTGGCAAGAAGCTATCAAGCGCCGATCTGGCCAAAATGCCAACGCTAATGACCATCAACGGCAAGGAACTAAAGATCTCAGTAAGTGGCAAAACGGTAACCATTAACGGTCAAGTCAAAACGGTTCTCGCCGACGTGCAAGTTGCGAACGGCACCGTCTTCCTGATCGACAGCGTTCTGCTTCCCTAAGCACGAGGAGTAACACGCATTTGGCCACCTAACTGACGGAGGGTCAGTTGGTGGCCATTGGTCCCCCCAAATGAAGTGCCCGCCACATTCGGCGGGCACTTCTTTTTGAGCCCGAACGCGGATTGATTGTCTTGTATGTTGAACTGGCCAACGGCATGAAAAGAAGTTTCAGGGAAATTGAATCCGGATCCAATCCAGGGGGTGAGTGGCATCGAAGAACAAGTGATGGCAACAGAACTAACCACGATGAGTGACATTGCCCTGGTGGCATTGATTGGCTCAGGCGATGAACGGGCACTAAGCGAAGCGTTTCGTCGTCACGCAACGGCTGTCTCAGGACTTGCACGCCGTATCCTGGGCGACGAAAACCGGGCCGAGGATGTGTGTCAAGACGTTTTCGTGAAGCTGTGGCGAGAGCCCAATCGCTTTGACGGAACTCGTGGCTCACTCCAAACGTGGCTTCTCACCCAAGCCCACGGTCGAGCTGTCGATTTGATCCGTTCACATACGGCCCGAGCGCAACGAGAAGAAAAGGTTTCTCGAGAGCATGACCCGTTTGCTCCCGATGTGGACGCGGAAATGATGAGCCTGATTGATGTGCAGCGCGTAGCAAGCGCTATGAGTCAGATCTCTCTCGCGGAACGTGAAGCCATTGAGTTGGCCTACTTTCAAGGCCACACGTATCGGGAAGTTGCAAAGATGCTTGATGTTCCAGAAGGCACGATAAAGACCAGAATTCGCTCAGGGCTTCGCAGACTCCACGTGCTTCTCAACGGCGATGAAACGGACACCACAATGTCTTCACCCATGATCGGCCAACCAGCTTCACTGTCAACACCACCGGCCTCACAGTCCAAGCCAGGGAATGCGCAATGAGTAACCAAAATCCGAACTCTGCAGCCGACGGCCCAGCCTTTGATCGGCCGAAACTCGATCAGTCAAACATCGATCAGACAAACGTCGATCAAGCAAACGTCGATCAAGCAAACCGTGCACAACCACACGTTGCACAACCACACGTTGCACAATCAAACACGGTGTGGCCAAGCATCGTAAGTATGCATGATCATGTGGCTGAACTCCTCGGTGCCTACGCCGTGCATGCAGTGAACGATGGAGAAACCGAACTCGTAGAACTGCACTTGGAGCATTGCGAACTATGCCAGGTCGAATTGGTGCAGCATTTTGAAACAGCCGCACGTTTGGGCGCTGCATCGGTAATGCCAGTTGCTCCGCGGGTGTGGGACAACGTGCTTAGCGAGATTCGTTTGACCCAAGTCATCGGTGAACCTCTGCAACGTTCTGACCAATCACCTCTAGAGGATCCAATAGAGGATCCAATTTCGATTGAGCGGTCGCAGGTTGGAAGCCCAGCGATCCCAACAAGCCCAGCAATCCCAGCATTCTCACCAAACCAAGATGAACCGGCGCGTGGATCCAACGTGATCGATTTTGCTGCAGCCAGCGAGCGTGTCAACAAGCGCCGAACCTGGCGGGTAGCCGTCGCCGCGGCGGTTGCCACCGCTGCGATTACCGTGCCGATCGTCTCAAGTTTGAGTGGATCATCTCCCTCACTTGCTGCGCTGGCCAAACGAGTTGCTTCGCAGCCCTCAAGCCGCTCCTTGACGCTTAAATCTGATACTGGGAGTGAACTCGTCAAGGTGGTCGTCGGCAAGGATGGACAGGGCTACCTTACGAGCGATTCGCTGCCAAAGCTGGGCGCCAACAAGGCCTACCAACTATGGGCGGTCACGGCATCTGGTCCAGTTTCGTTGGGAATTCTTGGTGCTGATCCAAGCGTCCAGGCCTTTGCCACACCGTTAACCTACGCAGCGTTGGCCATTTCGGTTGAAGACGCCGCCGGAGCCGCCACACCAACACCCCCGATCGCCTCAGCAACGGTGTAAACAATCTGCTCGGCCTGAGTATTTGGTCGAGCAGATTGACCGATGCCGATGTGCTCAGTCTGCCTTAGTGGCTGTGTGGCTCAATTACGTTTGATTTGCCGAGCAATGGTTAATCAGCTCCGAGGTCGGTGTTGTGAAGACACGAAAGTGTTGACGCATACGATCAAGCAAAGAGAATCGGTGATCTGGAGCTTTGACAGAATGTATTGACAAATGACCGAACTGCCAGCCGTGCAGAAGCCTTGCAGAAACGACTGGGTCACCGGAACAGGCTATGGAATCTGCACTTCGCGGTCGCGATCGTCGTCACCCAAAGGGTGCCTATCGCTCAAAGGGTGCCTATCGCTCAACACTGGCCGCTCTTCCGTCACCATTGATGGGCTTGAGGGGTTCGTCGATTGTTCGGACACTGCATGACTTGGGCCGATCGGTATCTGTACGACGATTCAGAACCGAACTGCAATTCGCCGTCCGTCCAATTGAGTCGTAGTTGAGTGGCGGTAAAGTTTGCGTCACCAGGCTTTTGCGAAATCGTGCCAGTTGACGAAGCTAGACATGCTCTGAACTCGTCAAC
>JAYUVJ010000169.1:0-2256 GCA_043754155.1 Acidimicrobiia bacterium | reverse complement strand
ACGGTCACAGTGGTCAATCGCACATATGCCGGATTGAAGCTCAATCCAAGTTGAATCCCACGTATTCCTGTGCCTGAGTTAACTGTAATCGGCACAGTGAAAGTCGTTCCCACTGCAGCGTTCTGTGAATTGATCAACACATTTACCGGACCTGTTGGCGGTTGCGGTGTTGAAGTTGGCGTGTTGCTAGGTGTTGCCGTTGGCGGCACTGTAGTCGCTGTAGCGGTCGCGGTGTTGGTTGGGATCGGTGTAGCTGTATTGGTCGGCGTTGCCGTGGCAGTGGCCGTATTGGTTGGCGTTGGGGATGGTGTCGCTGTGGGCACGACACTGGTCGGGATGTACATGGCCAGCAACTGGCCACCCTCGACGAGTTCACCCGTGATGGCGTAGTGGGCTTGCACGTCGAGCAAGTACCAACCATCACCTAAGAGAGCAGAGGCATCGATCACACCAGACGACTCTTCGTCTTGGTTGAAGGGCGCAGTGGCTGGCACACCGATGTTGCCGAAGCGAGTGGGATCATGCTGTGCCACTTGGGTCAAAGTGTCGGTGGCGATGTCATAGAGGAACACCTTGCCGAGGTGGGCTTGGTTGCCCACATCTTCTTGGAGGACAATCTGACCGCGTTGATTGACGGTCAAGTTGTCAAACATGTTGCCGGCCTCGCTGCCATCGAGCAGGGCCTCGATGCTGCCGCCAAGTTCGGGCTGTGTGATATCAACGAATCGCAAGCGATACAGACGGCTGCGACCATCGGTGGTGCCCACGCCGTCCTTGATCTGATCGTAGCGATCAGTCGTCACGAAATAGAAGTCGTTAAGATTGTTGGGATCCCACGAACCATCTTCGGGGCGTAGGAATTGAGTCGCGCCTTTGCTGTCGCTGAGCGCCTCAAGACCAGCGCCGCTGAGACCAGAGACATCACCCTCGTTGACCATTGAGAAAGTGCCGCTGAGCGGTTGCGTGCGCAGTTCGTTGGTCGCACCGGTGGTGTCGGTCACCAAACCATCAACACGAATCACGTACATGTTGTCGTTTGGCCCTTGCTTGGTCAGACCAGCGCGCTCAACCACATTGCCGGTGGTCTGCTTGTCACCAATCCAGACGTAGATCTGGCCTGGGGAGGCATCGTCCATGCCCATCACAATCGTCTTGCGCTGGGGGAAGGGATTGGCGAGGTTGTTTTCCCACGGGAACAAACCACCATGCGGCAGTTCATAGGCCGTGCGGGCCTCGTTCTGCGGCGTGTTGGGATCATCGGTGGCTACGAAAGCGAACTGACGGCCAAAATGGACGGTGCCCTCTGGGCCAAGATTACCCGAGAAGCCAGATGCGAAGCCGGTAGCAATGCCACCCGATTCTTCGCCGCTCTGGAACAAGCGGGCCGAGGTGCCATAGACCGTGCCGTTGGGTGCGGTGTATTGATAAGCACTCGTCGCGGCCAAATCTGCTGAGCACTGGCGCTGCATTAAAGAGGTGCTGCCGGGCAGGTAGGCGGTGTGCGTGATACCGGTGCTGGGATTGTTGTTGCTGAGGTAGAGGCTGGTGGTGTTGGGGAGGAAGTCCTCGACCTTGACCACGGAGAGATCAGACTTTTTGATGGTCCAGTAAGACACGAACCCACCGGCGTTGCTGTGAGCGCGGGCTATTCCGAGCGGACTGGCCAAACCACCGGTCAAACCACCGCCGATCTCGTGATTCATCAGCAGCGTAAAGGTGCCATCACCATTGTCATATGCGCCCAAGCCATCTGGGATGCCCACCATGCGGTAGGGCGTCACGCCATCGGGCTTGAGATTGACCGAGTCACCCACGGTGAAGATCGACTTCACGATCACACCGGGTTGGCTAGGAACCAAGTAAGGCGATGTAGCGACGAAGGGCGTCGCCGTTGGCGTGCTGGTTGATGTCGCGGTCGGGGGCACTGACGTCTCTGTTGCGGTCGCGGCTGGAGTGCTGGTTGATGTTGCTGTAGAGGTCGCGGTTGCAGTCGGAGGCACTGCCGTCTCCGTTGCGGTCGCGGTTGGTGTGCTGGTTGATGTCGCTGCGGTGGTCGCGGTTGGCGTCGCTGTGTTAAGAACTCCTGTCCCGATCACAAACGTACCTGCCGTCGCATTGTATGTTCCCCCTGTCGTCCCGGCCGGCAGGTTAATCCCGTTTCGTCCAGGTATCTTCACATTTTCGAATGTGTTGATCGAGGTTCCGTTGGTCGATGCTGTGAATACCACTGTCCCTATGATCACATCCGAAGTGGTC
>JAYUVJ010000168.1:0-10870 GCA_043754155.1 Acidimicrobiia bacterium | reverse complement strand
TTCTTATGGCCGTAAATCGAAGCCACGAATCGCGAAAGCCCATGTAAGCCGCTCAAAGGCCCATCGCAACCATTATTGTGCCCGTCGGTTTCTGCGTCTTGTGACAGTCTGAGATCTCACTGGCGCCGAGGAGCTTCTTGCTACCCCTGTTGGTGGAGCTTCACCCAATTGCACAATACGAGGAGTTGGCTCTTGCGAAAGGCGTAACTCGGCCAGCTGCACTGCGCGTGAACTCCGAACTTGGCGCCGAGCTCACCGGTGTAGCCCGAACCGAAGAAGAGCGAAAGCTCGTGGCAAGAATCGTTTCCGCCTCGCTAAGTGAAAAGGCCACGGTGAAAAACTCGGTCTCGCTTCTTCCGGGCGGCCAATAAGCCGAGCAGAATCAGGCGGGCGCTCCCGACGACTGAGATGATTCAGTTGTTGCCAGC
Source organism: Acidimicrobiia bacterium (assembly GCA_043754155.1). Classification (GTDB taxonomy): domain Bacteria; phylum Actinomycetota; class Acidimicrobiia; order Acidimicrobiales; family JANYDT01; genus JANMZO01. The sequence goes on along the minus strand of JAYUVJ010000168.1, from coordinate 10,442 downwards.
AACTCGGTGGGGCCGAGGCCGAATCGACGATCCCAACAGGTGAGACAGGCTCCAATGTAACAACGCCAACTAACACGGTTTCGGGCCGCAAACAAAACCGTCGTATCGAGGTAACGGCCCAATAACGAACACTCGCAGCCCGACTATCTCGGGCGACAAGGTTGTGTTTTCCGAGGCGAACCTGGTTCGTTTCGAAATCGAGGTCGTTGTAACAAGCAGCGGCACCATCAAGGGGGCAACGTCGGGAAATGTTTGGTTAGTATCGCCCGATGTCGAACAGCATTGCTCCCCTGTCGTATGCACACGGTGCCTCGAGCACGCAACTTCTCGGAGATACCATTGGCGCCAACCTCGAACGCACAGTAGCGCGGGTACCCGATAACGACGCGCTAGTAAGCGTGCATCAGAATCTGCGTTACAGCTACCGGCAATTCAATGAGGCCGTTAACCAGCTGGCCAAGGGTTTGCTTTCGCGAGGTCTGGCCAAAGGAGACAGGGTTGGGGTGTGGAGCCCAAACTACGCCGAGTGGGCCCTCACTCAATATGCCACAGCAAAAATCGGGGTAATTCTTGTCAACATAAACCCTGCCTACCGAGTGCACGAACTGGCCTATGTACTCAATCAATCAGGCTGTCGACTCCTAGTGGCTGCACCCTCGTTCAAAACTAGCGACTACCGAGCCATGGTTGCCGAGGTACAAACGAATACACCCGGGCTTGAATCCACTGTCTTTTTTTTCTCACCGGAATGGGACGCACTGGTGGACGCAGGAAGTGCCGTAACCGACGAAGAACTCCAACACCGCGGAGCAACTTTGCAATGTGATGACGCCATCAACATCCAGTACACGTCGGGCACAACGGGCTTCCCGAAAGGTGCAACCCTCTCCCACCACAACATTTTGAACAACGGCTATTTCGTAGGTGAAGGCCTCAAGTACACCGAGAATGACCGCGTATGCATCCCGGTTCCGCTCTACCACTGCTTTGGAATGGTTATGGGAAACCTTGGTTGCACTACACACGGCGCCGCCATGATCTACCCCGAAGCAGCCTTTGATCCGGGGGCAACCTTACGTGCACTTACCAGTGAGAAATGCACCTCGTTGTTCGGTGTACCTACGATGTTTATCGCCGAGCTTGGACATCCCGATATCTCCACTACCGATTTTGGTTCTATGCGTACCGGGCTTATGGCTGGTTCCCCTTGCCCGGTTGAAGTAATGAAGCAAGTCACCTCGACAATGGGAATGCCCGAGGTAGGTATTGCCTACGGCATGACTGAAACCTCACCCGTAAGTACCCAGACCGCTACCGATGACAGCCTTGAGCGTCGCACGGGCTCCGTTGGTCAACCTGGTCCCCACATCGAAGTAAAAATCGTCGACCCTGAAACTGGGCTGATTGTGCCTCGCGGAACCCCCGGAGAATTCTGTACCCGTGGATACTCGGTAATGCTCGGCTACTGGAACGATCCCGCCAAGACCGCCGAAGCCGTAGATGTCGCAGGCTGGATGCATACGGGCGACCTAGCCACCATGGATGCCGACGGGTACTGCAACATTGTCGGTCGCATCAAAGACATGATCATCCGTGGCGGGGAAAACGTATACCCCCGCGAGATCGAAGAATATCTCTACACCCACCCCGGGGTCGCCGACGTGCAAGTCATCGGCGTGCCCGACGCAAAATACGGCGAAGAAATCATGGCCTGGATCAAACTCGCTGACACCCCCGAAGCTAAAGAAATCACAGAGCAAATCATCAAGGATTTCTGTAGGGGCAAGATCGCCCAATACAAAGTGCCTCGCTACGTGAAATTCACCACCGAATTTCCTATGACCGTTACGGGAAAAGTACGCAAAATCGAGATGCGTGAAACGTCAATCAGTGAACTGGGGTTGCACGATGCCGCGGCCATTCGAAACGCGTAGTGCTTCGCCGGAATCATGAAATTTGTTGCGTGCGGCTCGATGATCGGCACACGCCGTCGACGCGCGCCAGCCTGCGGCACAAATCGAACCGGTAAACATGGGCAACACGAAAGTAAGTCCCCGATACAGCGCTAGCGCAGCAATGGCTGTCGGGCGTTGAACTCCGCCTGCGGTAAGCACACCTAGCAAGCCAACGTCAAGGATGCCAAGCCCACCGGGAATGGGAAGGAACGAACTCAATACTCGTAAAAGGGCAAATGATCGGTAAACCGCCAAAGTATCGACGTCGCTAGCCGGAACGCCGAGAGCCCGCACACAGGCCAACAACGTCGTCGCCATCAAAAACTGTCCAGCGAGTGCTGCGAGAAACAGCACGCAACGTCGTTTCCGGCTCAGCGTTCTTGCCCGCAAACGAAGGCTCTCTAACGAACTTGACACCACAAAGGTCCCGTACTTCGACGAACGAATTCCGGCCGTAGCTCGATCAGAGAACATCGAAAACAACCTGTTGCGCCACCGATCAGCAACGGCCGCCACTATCTGAAACGGTTTCGGTGAACGCAACGCTATCGTCCAGAACACCGCTGGTACAGCAACAAAACCCACGCTGGCGATTGACACGAATTTCTCTGCGTTGGTGCCCTGACCAAACATCACAAACCGAGGGAGAGTTTGAAATCCAGCCATCGTCCACATGGCAAACGACGGAGCAAGCGCGGTAGCCCAAACCGATAACGCAACACCCTCAGTGGAGACGCCCCAAGAGCGGTACATGGCAATACGCAACGCCGTGCCAATTCCTGACCCGCCCACAACGGAGTTCGATGCCCCCACATAGGCCTCTGTTGCCACCACGGCTCGCCGCAAGCGCAATCCGGGAATCGAGGAAGCGTGGAGAATTCCGTGAGAAAGTTTGTGGGTACCAACAAGCAACGCCAGCCACAGCATTGAACGAACCGAGATGCGATGTAGCTCACCCCAAACGTCGGTAGCTAAGGAGCGATTTGCGTACAACCCTGCGACTACGGCCACGAAGAACAGCGCGCTTACGATCCGAATCCAAGGCTTCCGTTTGGTTGGGGCTTGCGCAACTGATCGGTGCGTCACCCCAATGGAAGAACTGTGATCCAAAATTTGTGTTTGACGCGGAAGCGAACGGCATGACTCACCGAACACAACGGCTTCAAGTTCAGCGACTAGCGGGACCGGCGCTCCATCGGCACCTTGAAGCTGTAACAAAACATCCTCATTGGGGCTCGGAGCGGACATGGCAATCACCAGGTAGATATCGTCAACTCATCGACAGTCCTGAAGATGAAATTCAGGACGAAAACAAATTTGACCTCTCCAGTTTGCTCAACCCTGCCCGCAACCGATAGTTCACACCATGCAACTAAGGAATCCTTCCTCGGGACGATGCTTTTTTGTTAACCGTTGAGCGCCGGGGCGATTAAGGCCGACATGGTGGCGTCCTCGGTGAGGAAGGCATCGTGGCCTACCGCTGATCGGACGATGTGGAGATCAGTGGCACGAGGTGCTTCGGCTACCAACATCTTCTGCAGACGAATTGGATAGAGGCGATCTTCTTCCATGCCAGCGACCGTTAACTCGGCGGTGATTCGGCGCATGGCGGTGTTCACTCCCCCACGGTCACGGCCAATATCGTGCATGTTCATGGCCTCGTTGATGGCCAAGTAGGTATTGGGGTCAAAGCGGCGTTCCAACCGAACCCCGGCGTAATCCAAATACGACATCACACCGAATCGGCCAGATCCGCGGACGGGCGACAGCGGCTCCTCCCCTGCTTCGGGCCGATTGCCGAACCGTTGATGCATCTCAATTTCGCTGCGATAAGTGAGGTGACCAAGCTTTCGCGCCAAGGCCATGCCCCGCACCGGACCGCAACCATCACCTTTGTCGTAATAGTCACCACCATGAAACTCAGGATCGGAGGTGATGATCTCCATCTGGATGGCCTGATAGGCGATCTGCTCGGCGGTGGCTTGTGATCCAACACCAATGATCACCGCACGAGCCACGCGTTCTGGTGAACCAACGGCCCATTCAAGCGCTCGCATTCCGCCCAGGGATACGCCAACAGCGCCATGCCACGTTTCGATGCCAAGTTCGTCGGCAAGAAGACGCTCGACGGCGACCATGTCACGAATGGTGGTGACCGGCCAACGCGAACCCCACGGTTTGCCATCCTCGGCTAACTGTGCGGGGCCGGTGGTGCCTTGACAACCGCCGAGGGCATTGGGAACGATCACACAAAACTTGTTGGTGTCGATACCTTTGCCGGGGCCGATCACACCATCCCACCAACCAGACTCGGGGTGGCCAGGGCCCGTGGAACCAGCGCCATGGGAATCAGCGGTGAAGCCGTGCAGTACCAACACCGCATTGGATTTGCTGGCGTTTAGCTCGCCGAACATCTCGTAGCAGACCACCACGTTTGGAAGCATCCCCCCACGCTCAAGCGCCAGGTCGCCGACAGAAACGAAACGTCGCTGCCCAGGCTCATCGCCAGGCCGCCACACCGTTCGCCACGGTCCAATTGTTTGCCCGAAAGGCTCGGTGGTTGTCACAAATTCCTTACACGTAGCTTGTTACTGAAGGGCTACAGGCCAGTCGGTTGAGAGCACCGACTGTCCGGGTGGCGAAGTCGGCCCGGCAGCGTTTGATGCGGGTGCCGTTACCGACGAACGGTGTCGTTACGCTCGAGTTGCGGCGAAACCGACTTCAAGATCGGCAATCAAGTCGGCGACGGTTTCGAGACCGATAGACAAGCGCAGCAAGCCTGGGGTTACGCCCGTAGCAAGCTGCTCTTCGCCGCTCAACTGACTGTGCGTGGTGCTAGCCGGGTGAATGATCAAACTGCGCAGATCACCCAGGTTGGCCAGGTGCGTGAACAGTTGTACCGATTCCACAAACTTGCGTCCGGCTTCGATGCCACCTTTGAGCTCGAAATTCAAAATGCCACCGGCACCATTGGGAAGGTACTTCGCTGCTTGGGTTTTCCAAGGTGACGACGCCAATCCGGGATAGCGAACCACTTCCACGTCAGGGTGGCCTTCAAGGTACGTAGCGATAGCCATGGCGTTAGCGCAATGACGATCCATACGTACACTTAGCGTCTCGGCGCCTTGGATCAAAAGGAACGAATTGAACGGTGCAATGGCGGCGCCGTAGTCACGCAGCAATTGCACGCGTGCCTTAATGATGTAAGCAATCGGGCCAACGGCTTCCCAATACTTCAGGCCGTGGTAACTGGGATCAGGCTCGGTAAGCATTGGAAATTTTCCTGAAGCTGACCAATCAAACTTGCCACTATCGACGATGCAACCGCCGATAGAAGTGCCATGTCCACCTATGAATTTCGTAAGTGAATGTACGACAATGTCGGCACCGTGTTCGATGGGCCGGCACAGATATGGCGTGGCCAACGTGTTGTCAACAATCAGCGGAATACCGTTTTCGTGGGCAACCCCAGCTACTCCGGCAACATCGAGAACGTCACCTTTGGGATTACCGATGATTTCACCGTAGAGGGCTTTGGTGTTGGGTTTGATGGCCTTGCGCCACGCGTCAAGATCATCAGGATCGTCGACGAAATTCACCGTGATGCCCATTTTTGGCATGCTGTAGTGGAACAAGTTGTAGGTCCCGCCGTACAGCGATGCGCTCGCCACAATGTGGTCGCCTGCTTCGGCCAAGTTCAAGATGGCCATAGTTTCTGCGGCTTGTCCACTGGCTACTACCAACGCCGCTACGCCACCTTCGAGGCTGGCAATGCGCTGCTCCAACACGTCTTGGGTTGGGTTCATGATGCGGGTGTAAATGTTACCCATTTCTGTGAGACCGAACAGGTTCGCCGCATGCTCGGTGTCACGGAAAGCATACGCGGTGGTTTGATAAATCGGCGTAGCCCGGGCTCCCGTGGTGGGATCGGGTGCAGCGCCGGCGTGGATTTGGCGGGTTTCGAATCCCCAAGATGCAGACATGTTGTTGCTCCTCAAATAGTGGTGACGGGTTGATTCACGGGTTGTTTGGCGGGTTAATGAATGGAGTTAGCGGACAGACAGTGTTGGCAAACTGTCGGGCAAGGTGGGGTTGCCACGACAGAGTGCGGTGAAGCGTGCGATGCAAAGAAGATCGCGGCTGAGTCGGACTCTTCGAGTTCGGCGTTTCGTTGACGCAGGGCTACCGAAATAGGGCTCAGAACAGGTTATGAACGCAGTACTCCTCTCATCGTTCGGGCATTGGCACCTGGTGCAAACTTGCACTGGTTGCCGCGGTGTCGACGGGCCCGTCCCTCAACCGCTCTGGATGTCCCCTTATCGTAGCCATTCCCAATCCCGACCTGTCAAGTCATATTTAGGCTAGGCGCTAATTCCCGTGCGGCGTCAGACTTACACGAGCTTCTTGTTTGCAGAGTCGAGTTTTACGACCGTTAATCCGAGCGTGCTCGTCGATTCCTTGCCAGCCGGAGTCCCACGACGCTTGATATCAAAGCGACCTTTCGCCCGCTTGGGCACGCCTCCCTAAGGGGCTGGCACCATCGGCGAATTGTTGGTCCATCCAGCGGGCAAGCTTAGCGCTCTATAACACTCGGACCAGGTTGAGCCAGGGAGTGGATGCTCTCCACCGTTCGTTAGTTTGGCGTAGTCGAAACCCTGGCCACCCTCGAGCCTTGCCCTGGTTGTGGTTTGCAGCGATCGATTGTCCAGAATGGCACTGAAGAGGCGAGTTAGTGAGGTTGCCCGCGTCATCATACAAACGACCACTGAGTTTCCGGGCCGGGGACTCGGCGAAGCCGCGATTGGATTATCAGTTTCTTCAAAACGAATCAACACACGTATTCGGTCGGGGCTCAGATGAGTTCGATTCTTTGTCATGCAGATCACTCTTTTGAGGTTTTCGATTTGGATGTTCGACACCCCAGCCGGGAAATTGTTGTTGAAGTCCATCGGACAGTCAGTCGAACTCTCGAGCTCTCCCGTTCCGACAAATCGAGCGCTAGCTCTGGCCCCAGCATTTGCTGAATGCATGTCAAATATGACGAGGCTGAAATCAATGATCCCGAAAATGATCACGAAAAATGGCAGGGCAATCAGGGCGAACTCAACCATTGAGGCACCGGATTCTCCGCCTCGTCGCTTACTCGATCTGGAGCTCATAGCGACTTGTTGTCGTTTGGCGCGCCGAGTAGCTCTGACTCTGCCAAGTCTGGACTCGCAGGCCGCTGTTAACGGCCTGAGATTTGTGCGCAATTCCACCAAGGGGATTTCGACACCTGCGGCGAGTTGCTTAAGCGATTCCCTGTGAGTGAAGCAAATTGAGTCAACCGCCCTAAGCGATAGGTCGATAGGACTATTTGTCACTCTAAGGGGTTTTTGTTCGTGTTTTCAGCTACAGAAAGTGCAAGGCGTAGCCGATATTCCAAACGTGAAGAAAGGGCATTTTCGGTTCGGAAAGACAAGGCCGACTGGCGCACTTCGATCGATCCGAGGTGAAAACGGAGCCGCGGCTGTTGAATTCGCCCTGGTTCTTCCGCTCCTTGTAACTCTCCTGTTTGGAAGCATCGACCTCGGCTTTGTTCTCTCCGACACAACCAAATTGCGCGCGGTAAATCGCGAAGTTACTCGGCGGGCCACGGTCGGCGAGGCCGGATTTCTCAAATGCCCTGGTGACTTCCAGACCACAGCAAACGCCGGTCCTGGGATTGGAGCTCTTCGGTCGGAGATGTCAGAACACGTGGTGTGTTTGGCCCGGTTCTACGGGGCCGACGCTGGTCTTGACGTCCGCGCAGCAGTCAGAATTGTCAAGTACGTGGACGGTGTCGTGCAACCAGGCACCAACCAGCCCTTTGAGCGTGGTAACTCCGTTGTTGTTTGCATGCAAATGCACAGCAAATCACGGTCTGGGTTCATGAGTTCAGTGTTCGACGACCGAGTATTCAAAACCCGAGTCGACATGTTGATTCCCGAAAGTGATCCAGCCGGCGCAGGCGAATTTGCCGACGCGCCGTTCGACACTACAAACGGTTGGAGCGCTTGTGACGAGTAACGAACAACCGCCCGCCTTCATTCCCTTCTCTTCAACCAACGCGACTCAATCCCTTGCAGTCCAGTCCATCCAAGGCCGCCGAATAGGAAACCACATGAACCGAATATGTTACAGACGTACCCAAGAAGACGGAGTAACCGCCGTCCTCACCATCATTATTTCCATCGTCTTGCTTGGATCGGTTTCCTTTGCAGTCGACATGGGTAACGCCATGCAAACACAGCGTAAGTCCCAGACCGCTGCAGACAGTGCGGCCTTCGCCGGTGTGCAAACGTTTGACACCGAAATGTCTAAACCGTTGGTATTCAACTCGACCCTTGGGACAGAAGAACACTTCATTGCCCGAGAAACTGCCGCAGTGAACATGGCACTTTCCGAAGCCAGTTCCACGGCAAAACGAAACTTTCCGGGGCTCAATTTCGATGAAGTGGTAGCAGGAGAACTCTGCGGACAAATCCCCGCGGGCTATTTGACGAGCCCTGCGCTCCATAGCAACTGCTTCTCATTGTTTACGGGTTCGGCGAATGTCCCAGCGAGAGTTCGCGTAGTGCTTCCAGCCCGAACCAAGGCGCTCTTCGGTCAAAGTATAGGAGCGGACACCATTAGCGCGGAAGCTACAGCGACTATTACGGGAATTGAGGCCGGACAAAATTTGACTGGGAACGGCGACCAAGATCCAACATTTACCTCGACCACGATTGCGGCGGGAGGGGAAACCACAACAACGGCTCCAGCAGTTGAAAGCGTCACCACAACAACTGCGGCTCCAGCAGTTGGAAACGTAACCACAACAACTACGGCTCCAGCAGTTGGAAACGTCACCACAACAACTACGGCTCCAGCAGTTGGAAACGTAACCACAACAACTACGGCTCCAGCAGTTGGAAACGTAACCACAACGACTGTCACACCTTCAACGACCACCACAGCGGTGACGGCGACCACGGTTCCCGTTTCCACAACCGGCCCCTGTTCGCCAGGAAACCTCTTAACCAATGGAGGTTTCGAAAGCGGCTTTGTCGGATGGTCAGGAACGAATAGCCCAGCCGTAGGCTCTGCCTACGCACGAGAGGGATCCAAGGTTGCATGGGTTCACTCAGTGGGCAGCATTTTCCAGACTGTCGCCGCGACTCCCGGGCAGCAGTATGAAACTACGTTCTTCGGAGGAACTCACGACCCAACCAACAACGCCAGCGTAGCTATGGAGTTTCTCAACAGCTCAGGATCCGTTCTCTCCTCCAGCTTCCTCCCTATGGACACCGATGTTGACATTGCCCCAGGCTTAGTAGGGGGCCCATACCGCTGGAAACTCACTGCACCAGTAGGAACCGTCAACGTCAGAGTCAATGCCACGGTCACCGACAAAGACTGGGTCAATCTCGACGGCGTGTCCATTATCGGATGTGGTGCCACAGCGCCCACTACCACCGCAGCACCCACAACTACCGTCGCACCGACAACCACAACGACAGCAGCAGCCGGCATTCCGTTGAAGTGTGCCATTTGTGTGATGTCGCCAAGCGGAACTACCACGACGAATAATGGTTCAACCGGTGAGGTGACAGCCGTAGGTGGGGACATCTATATCCACAGCGCATCGTCCGCAGCTCTTGTTGTTAACGGAGGATTTGTCGTCACAACTCCAGTTGGCATGTTTGCCAATGTTGTCGGCGGCCTTACGTGGAACGGTGGGGCAGTTCCGGCGAACGTAAGAACCGGACAGCCGACACGATCGGATCCACTTGCCTATATGTCGACTCCGACACCTAACCCTGCATGGCCAGCGAGATCGACCCCAGCGTGGATTCGTTCCAACACCACCATCGCATCCGGTATCTACAACTCCGCGATTGGTTGGAATAACAGCACGCTCACACTTAACCCAGGCGTCTATAACGGGTTGAGCGCGGGAGGAGCGGTAGGCACGAAACTTATTTTGAAAGCGGGCCAGTACATATTTACCGGTCCGGTCGACTTGAAGGGGCTTGCTCAGTTCACTACTGGTAACTCCGGAGCCGATGAGGTGTCGATGTACTTCACGTGTAAATCAACGAGTTCCGGTTCGCCAGCACCGTGTACTGCGTCCAACACGAACGGCGCAGGCCAATTGTCTACGGGCGGTACGTCCGACCTTGTGCTCAGGCCGCCCACGAACGGATCGCAGCGGGGAATTTCGATCTTCTATGACCGGGCGAACACTAACCCTCTAAGTTTGAGTGGAAACTCGACTTTCAACGTGGGCGGGATCTATGCCCTCAAGTCAAGCTCTAACATCGGAGGGACAACCGCAATGATCTCTTCAAGCAGTGTCGTAGTCGGTCTTCTTGCGATGAATGGAACCGGCCAGGTGCGGGCAACGTACGACGCATCCAAACTCCCGTAACTAACAAACAAACAAACAAACAAACACGGTCAAAACAAGCGGGGCGATCCGAAAGG